>JACNIV010000151.1 GCA_014382915.1 Candidatus Cloacimonadota bacterium
TTAAAAATTCCAGCAAAAGAACTACTTGTTGAAAAATTATAAAAAAAAATTATTTTTTAAAGTATTATATTCAAAAAAGAAGAATATACCCCCCCCCCCCCATATGCTGAATTATCGGAAAAGTTAGTATTATTAATCTTTATATCTGATCCGTAACTAAAACCCCCACCGCCATATTGTGCCGAGTTATTGAGAAAAATTACATTATTTAGGCAAAAAGCTGAATAAACTGTATTAATCGCTCCACCATGCTCATATTGATAATTGTAGTTACGTTGAGTGTGTCCATTCAATAGTTGAATTTTTTCTAAGGTAAAATTCTGCACATGATCTAATAGGAATAGTCCTCTAATGCTTTCTCCATCGACTATGGTTGTTTCGCGATCTTCTCCGATAATTTGCACATGATCTTTACCCGCTAATGGAAATTGTTCTCCCGTAGTGGAAAAGGAATAAATTCCATCGTCCAGGTAGATGTTTCTGGGATTGATAGCATTTGAAGATATAGAATTTAAGGCAAATGAAATTGTTTGGAAGGGATCATCAGGTGTTAAACCGCTGTTTTCGTTTGATCCTGAAGGACTCACGAATATGTCGGAATCTATTGGAAGGATAATTGAATTCTGAATATCAATTGTTATATTGTTTGGATAATTTATTTGCGTTACAGTTGGTTCATAAACTGTGAACGTATCAACAATGACGTTAACAATTTCATCATATCTTGCAAATAGGTCATTTCCATAATTTATTTCAGAACTATTATTATAAATGTTACATCTATTTTCAGCATCAAAAACCGGATTCGAATTATCAAAGAAAATACCACCCCCATTACTTGCGTAATTGTGTGAAATTGTTACTGAACTTAGAATAGGATTTGAATCTTTAAAATATATCCCTCCTCCGGTACCGTAATAACCGTTTGCACTATTATTCTCAATTCGAATATTATTAAATATTGGCTCTGAATAATTACAATAAATACCTCCACCATAATAATTACTGCTATTTGAAGTGATCAACAGATTTTCGAGTTCAATATCTGAATCGTTTATAAATATGCCACCACCATTTTCATAACTATAAGGACTTCCGTTTTTCGTTGTTAAATTTTTAACTGATTGTGTTACTTCATGTGCATAAATCACACGATTGGTTTCTTCTGCATCCAGTATTGTATTTTCCCTGTCCTCACCAACAATATCTACAAAATCTTTCGTAAAGATTGGGAATAATTCCTGGGTTTGAGAAGGAGAATACACACCGTTTGCCAGAAAGATCGAAACCGGATTCGATTCATCGGCAATTACCATCTGTATGGCAAAATTGATATTTTTTAGAGGGTCGTCTGGTGTTAGTCCGCTATTTGTATTTGAACCTTCCGGGCTTACATACAGATCTGCATTAACAGGCTCTATCATTCCGGTTTGAATATCAAAAGTAAAATTTTCCATAGGATAAACATAATAATCATTCGGAGTCATTACGGTAAAAGTATCCACAATTACATCAACATTAGTGAGATTATTAGCATGAAGATCATTCCCGATATTATCGTTTATATCAATGTTACAATAGATATTACACCGATTGTCAGGATCAAAAACTGTCACCGCATTATTTCCGAAGTAAATACCTCCACCATTACCTGCTGTGACATTCTCCGAGATCGTTACTCCGCATAGATTAATAGAAGAGTTAGAAATCCATATTCCTCCACCAGACCAGTCGGCAATATTCCTGTTGATTATTCCATCATTGATAATTATTGAAGAGTTGTGAGAGCATGAAATTCCACCACCATTACCAATTGAAAAATTATCAGATAAATTCACATTATTTAGAACAGGATTTGCTCCCCAACAAGAAATGCCGCCGCCTTCTGCACCTTCCCAATCGATACAGGAATTTCCTGTTATCGTTACATTTGAAATTACCGGGGTTGAACTGCTGCAACAAAAAATTCCACCACCATCGTAGTGACACGAATTCCCTGAAATGATCGAATTTTCCAATGTCGGATTGGTATTCGCTCCACTGAACATTATTCCACCGGCATCATGCCAGGCGTAATTGTTTTTCACTGTGAGTCCAGACATTACAGGACTGGATTCCCAGCAGTAAATTCCTGCACCATAATCTGCTACATTATTAGAAATCTCGCAGTTGGTGATTTCCAGGTTGGATGAAAGGTTGATATAAATTCCACCACCCCGTCTTTCGGCATAAGTACCTGTATCATGTGGGGTTTTTGCATATTCGATACGGCAGCGATTGAGAATGGAATTGCCTTGTCCATTGTAAATTGTGCTGAAGAACCGTAGGCTGTGCCAACCTCCATCGGTTGTCCATATATTACTGAAACCGGTCGTATCTGCAATAGTGAACAGAATGGAATCCTGTTCTGTTCCTTCAGCTAAAATTCTGCCAAATACTATGAATTTGTAATGCCCGTTAAATTTTATTTCTACACCGGGTTGGATTGTAAGCATATCAGACATGGGAATAGTGATCTCTCCATCGATATAATACGGTGAACCTGCTAAAGTCCACACTCCGTTTACATTACCACCGGGAATAGTGGTATCTGCGAAAGAGAATGAAATTATAAATAAAAATAAAATTGTTAATTTAATATTTTTCATTGTTGATTCTCCTCGATTAAAAGCTTTTCAAGGAATTCCATTCTTTGTTTTTCCTGATCTGTTAATATAAATTTTTCTTCCAATTTTTTATAATATTTCAGCGATTTATCATATTTTTTATATTCAAAGTAAGCACCCCCTGCATGCCTGTTTGCCATACACTCATATTTAAGGGAGTTTTCTTTATCTCCTAATACATCATAATACTGCCTTAGAACATCATAAGCATCCCAGATTTTATCGTATGGAACTACAGTCAGAAGTAAAGGAATTTCTTTTTTAAGATTTGTTAATTCCTTTGAATTATGAGAAGATATAGCCAGCTTGAACCTGATATAATTCTGCAGGTAATTATTCGGCATATTTTCCAGAGCTTTTTTGTTGTATTTTACTGCCAGTTTCAGATTCTTCATGATTCTTCTTTGCAGAAAATGATGTGAAAGTATCCTGGAGCAATGGAAGAGAGCTTCGCTTTTGTATTGCCACAGTTCTACAGATTTTTTTGCAAAATGAGCTGCTTTATCTATCTGTTTCGTTTTATCATAAGCGAGTGCAATTTTGTAAGCTACGTTGGAGCGATATTTTCTTCTTCCTGTATGAATCGAAATTATTGAAAGCATAAGAAAAATTATCATCACCATAGGAATGAATTTCTTTAAATGGATTTTAAATACTCTTGAAGGAAATTCTTTCTTATACTCAGAATGAACTGTGCCGATCATTATACTCAGGAAAAAGATACTGGTAGGAAAATGAAGCGAATAATTAAAGAGCGAGTCTATTAGCAAAGCTGTGATACCAGCTGTTAGAATTAAAAAGAAACAGAAATGTTCATTTTTGGATTTGTTCAAGAGTTTAAACAGATAAAAATAGATAATAAGCAGAAAGATAAGAAGGAATATAAAACCAATAAACCCAAGTTCTATTAAATACTGCAAAGGCTCGTTATGAAGTCCTGCACTGAACAGTCTGGCATCGTAGCTTCTGTCATCAACCGCGGATATATGATACAAAGGATACGCAGCATCGAAGCTTCCCAACCCAATTCCGAAGAGGGGTTTATCTTTGATCATTTCAAAACTGTTTCTCCATCTATCCAACCTGATTGTTATTGAACTTCTTGTTCTTTCTATTCCCTCCGATTCATCAGAACTTTTAAAGATCGTATTTATTTGTGAAGAGATTGAATGTGACATTTCAGGTTTTTCGGTCATCAGCTTTCTTGCGTGAACTATTAATAAAGCGAATATTAAACCGAATAGAATCAGAACAAACCTGCTCTTTATAATTTTTTCTTTAAAATTTTTCCTGATATTTCTGAATATCAGAATAGAACAGAAAATAAAAATAATCGGGATTATAGAACCAACCCACGCACTTCGAGTAGCTGCAGCTATCAGATATGATAAGGTTATCCCAAAACACAGTGTAGATATCCAAGCTAGCTTTTTTGATTTTGTAAATAGAATCTGCAGGTAAGTGACGGGGAAGAGCAAGGCGACGAAAGAAGTTGCCAGGTTTTTATTCACAAAAGTTGATGCCGGAGCTGCATGCTGTCCGTAGATATTCCCAGCCCAGCCATAATACTGTAGAATTCCAACAAGAGAAACCAGAGTTACAACAATACTGAAAAGTTTGAAAAGAACTTGAAGATTCAACTTCGAAGCATAAAATGAGAAGAACAAAATCAACAAAACTACCGAAGCGTGATTAATGAACTCATTAACAAAACTGGCTTT
>JACNIV010000152.1 GCA_014382915.1 Candidatus Cloacimonadota bacterium
GGAGCTATTCCGAAGCTACAGTTCCCAAGCTTACGGTTACCACCAGGAAAAGTTACGGCGGAGCTTATATTGCCATGAGTTCCCAACATCTGGGAGCAGATGCACTTTTTGCCTGGCCCTCTGCAGAAATTGCCGTGATGGGAGCACAGGGTGCTGTTAATATTGTGGGAAGCTACAGGAAAGAGATAAAAGATTCAAAAAACCCCGAAGCAACCAGACAGGAAAAAATAAAAGAGTACGAAGAACTTTTTAGCAATCCTTACAGCGCAGCAGAACGGGGATATATAGACGCTGTAATTCAACCCTGTGAAACCCGTGTAAGACTTATCGATGCGCTGGAGCTGCTATGCACAAAGAAAGAAAATATTCCGCCTAAAAAACACGGCAACATTCCCTTATAGGAACTGAACGTGGAAAAGAATAAAAAACTACACGCTGCCGTTGCCGGTGTAATGCATTTCCTCAAACAAGAGGAAGAAAATAATAACAACAATAAGAAAAATAACCACTGGGTAATGGCTGGAAGAAAGATAATCATGCATAATCGTATGTTAGTGCAGAGAAGAGATTTTAAACGTTGAAG
This sequence comes from Candidatus Cloacimonadota bacterium, assembly GCA_014382915.1. Lineage (GTDB taxonomy): Bacteria > Cloacimonadota > Cloacimonadia > Cloacimonadales > TCS61 > JACNIV01. Next base: position 584 of record JACNIV010000152.1, read on the forward strand.
CGTGAAAGAGAAAAGCGCTTTTGCATTATAATGGAGGAATAAATGAAATTTGATACACATGGTGTTCTGGAAATGTCGAAGATGAATTATGACCCAAACCGTCCCCAGGCAAAAAACCCTATCAAGATACAGGATCTTAGTTTCCGCGATGGTCATCAGAGTATTTTTGCTACCCGTGGCAGGACAGAAGACATGCTGCCCGTAGCTGAGATGATGGATGAGATCGGGTTCTATTCCATGGAAATATGGGGTGGAGCTACTTTTGATACGATGCACAGATTCTTGAATGAAGATCCATGGGAAAGGATAAGAACCCTTAAAAAATATATAAAGAAAACTCCTTTCTCGATGCTACTCAGGGGTCAAAATGTTGTAGGTTACCGCAATTATGCCGATGATGTGGTGGAAGCGTTCATCCAGCGGGCCTGCGATAATGGGATCGATATTTTTCGTGTATTCGATGCTCTTAATGATTTCAGGAATTTTGAAACTGCTGTAAAAATAATCAAAAAGAATAAAAAGCATTTTCAGGGAACTATCTGCTATTCACTCACAGAACCGCGTATGGGTGGCGACACATATAATCTGGATTATTACCTGGAAAAAGCAAAACAACTTGAAGAATTTGGAGCTGATACCATTTGCATTAAAGATATGGCTGGCCTGGTTTCACCCTACGATGTTTACAACCTGATCCGCATACTCAAAGAACGAACGAAAATTCCGCTTCATTTGCATACTCATTTTACTTCAGGAATGGGCGACCTGGCAATTTTCAAAGCCATTGAAGCTGGAGTGGATATTGTTGATACCTGTATGGCTCCTTATGCTTATCGAACTTCTCATCCTGCCGTAGAGCCAATGGTTGTGTCTCTTCTGGGAACGAACAGGGATACTGGCTTCGACATAAAAAAAATAGCTGTGATCGATAAAGAAATGGAAAAAATTATTCCAAAATACAAACACCTGCTTGATGATACAAAAAATGCTATTATTGATATCAATGTTATTCTTCATCAAACTCCGGGTGGAATGCTTTCCAACCTGGTGAATCAGCTCCGTCAGATGGATGCTCTGGACAGGTTAGATGATGTTTTCGAAGCTTTGCCAAGGGTAAGAAAAGAAATTGGTCAGGTTCCATTGGTTACACCTACCAGCCAGATCGTGGGAATTCAAACCGTAAATAATGTGCTCTTCGATAAAGAAGTGGGAGATTATTCCCAGATAACAGAACAGGTAAAAGACCTCTGCTTTGGATTATATGGAAAGACCACACTTCCTATCGATAAAAAAGTTCAGAAAAAAGCTTTGAAAGGATATCCTCGTGGTGAAACACCAATTTCTACCCGTCCCGGCGATACCCTGGAACCGGAACTTCCCAAAGTGAAAGAAGAGGTTAAAGGACTGGCAAAAGATCTGGATGATGAAATTATCTGCGCACTTTATCCTGTAACGGGTAAACGCTTTCTGAAATGGAAATATGGTTTGGAAGAAATTCCCGATGATGTTAAACCCAAAACCCTGGAAGCTGTGGAAAAAGAAAAAGAAATAGTACGGAAAGCTCTTTCCGGTGAACTCACAGCCAAAGCCAGCAAAGATAAACCTGCCAACCTGCGCTCATTCGATGTATATGTGGATGGTGAACACTTTAATGTGGAAGTAGCCGATCCCAACGCTCGGGGAGTTAATGTAAACTTTCAGAAAAAGGAAAAGAAAGCTGCAGAAACAGATGAATCGGGTAACCTGCGTGCTCCCATTCCGGGAATGATCCTCGAGTACAAAAAGAAAGTAGGCGATAAAGTAGAAGCTGGTGAAACCGTAGTCGTGCTGGAAGCCATGAAGATGTTTAATAATCTGGCTGCACCCTGCGATGGTGAGATCAAGGTTATTGATTTTAAAGCTGGTGAGTCAGTTGTAAAAGGAGATATTCTCTGCTATATTGAGCCGGTGAAAAAATAACTGTAAAAAATACACACATAAAGTATAAAAAAAATAAAACCCGCAGAAATGCGGGTTTTGTTTTTGATGAGAAATTTTCCGAACAATTATTTTTGTATCTTTAAGTAATCCTTTTTCACCCAGCCAGACCAGGACCTATCATTTGGTGTAATGGTGAATCTAACCCAGTTGTTTTTTTCTTCCACCACAAAAACCCTAACCCCTTTCATTAATTTACCGATGGGATCTACAGCATAATATGTACCGGGTCCGATGCGAATGTTTACATTATCTGTGTTACAAGAGGCAACATAGTTCACCGTCTTAGGCTGGTATTCGGGGTTCATGGAAGAAACGATGGGCTCGGTTAGAGTTTCATCAACTTCCCTGGTAGTTACTACCTTCTGGTCTTTTTCCTTTTTTACGACCCAGTAACTCTGTACGAAACCAATATTCTTTTTCAGATCTTCGCCTATTTTACCTGCTTGTGTTTGTGAATATTGATCTGCCAGGCGAAGACGGTAAAAAGTAGTGCCGTTCTTCACAGTGTATGTGATCTTAGCTTTATAGCCCTTTTGTTCTAACTCTCTTTTTCTTTTTTCTACAGTGGAACGATCACGATTTGCTAATATCTGGATCTCGTATTCTTTTTTGCCCGTATCTATTTTTGTTTCCTTTTCTTTTTTTACGATAGGAGCGGTAGTTGTAACGCTTTTACCTTCTTTGATCTCATCCAGCCAGAATTCCTTAACATCAGGAGAGTCTTTAATAAGTTTATCTCCCAGGGCCAATGCTTCCGGTTCGGAATATAAACCGCGCATACGCAATCTGTATATTATCTTTGTACCACTTGTTATTGTCAGTATTTTGGTATTAAAACCCAGTTTCTCAAGATTTACTTTTATCTGCTCGACCTTGGAATAGTTGGCACTTGCCAGAAGTTGTATCTCAAATTGTTTACCTTCTTCTAATTTTATAGCTGTAACCTCTTCTTCCTTGCGGGTTGTAGCGGGTTCTTCTATTGGTAATACGGATTCTTCCTTTCGGGCAAATTCTGTTTTAGTTTCAACCTCATCCAGCCAGAAACTTTCGATAGCAGGATATTTACTTTTTAGTTCCTCGCCAAGTGCTATAGCTTCTTCCTCTTGGTAAAGCCCTTCCATGCGCAGGCGGTAGATGATCTCACCTTCTCTTTTCAGTTTGGTTATCTTAGTTTGATATCCGGCTTTAGCCAGCTTGTTTTGCAGGTGCTCCACTTTTGCGTACTTATTGCTGGCCAGAATTTGCAGGGCAAATATCTCCTCATATTCAGGAAGGTATTCTTGTTCTGTTTTGGCTGTATCCAGTGTGGTCTGAGGTATTTCGATCTTTTGTTTTTCTGCAGTAGCTTTGGCTTTATGCGTAACAGTACCAATGATAAAAGCAATGATGCTAATAAGTGCAGCGATGGCAATAATTATTACGATCAAGGCTATAACTTTTCTCATAATCTATCCTTATATGACACAGGGAAACAATAAACATCTAATAAACTAAATCATTACACAGGTATCAACAATATCTTCCCCTCTTAATAGAGCAATACAACTTCTTATTTTTTATAATCTTCCAAATGTGAAAAAAACTATAATGGTGTTTTTTGGCAACAAATTTATTTTTTCAACCTATTTAAGATTTTCTCTCATTCCAAACTTTCCGTCAAAGAGCCGGACAAGTCCAGTTGGGAATGTGCTATGGTGCGAAGTTTCTACTTCGCTATTAAAGCGGAAGCTTCAGAAAAATATTGCTTTCCGAA
>JACNIV010000153.1 GCA_014382915.1 Candidatus Cloacimonadota bacterium
TCTTTGGTTTGGGCAAGTTGCTGTTTCAATTTTTCAATTTCCAAAAGTGCTTCATCTGTTTTACGGCGAGATTCTTCCAATTGCTTAGTTTTTTCTTTGTCGTTTATCACTTTGTCCAATTTTTTCAAAACATCTTTTTCGTTGGCAGTAATTTCAGCTTTTATGTAATAAATTTCACCATTCCAGGTTTCTTCAATTATCTTGGTTTCAGTAATACCTGCAGATATTATTTCAATCTGTTTAGCGGTTAGTTCTTTTAGTTCACCACTTACTTCAACTTCCTCATTGAGAATTGTAGAATGCACATAAACACCAATTTCCTGCAGAAGCAATCTTTTAACCTGTTCTAAAGAAATTGCTCGGGATGTGAGTTTGCTGTCAGCCTCACTGGCATTGTATGTGTATTCACGGATGAAGGTTTTGGCACTTAAAGAAGTAACAAATAAACAAACTAAATAAATAATAATGACTTTTTTCATATTAACCCCCTTAAAGATTTCACCTTTTTCTCGATCTGGCAGATCGAGTTACGTTTCTCCTTGCATTTCTTATGTTCCCTCTCTTGTGTTTGAAGAGAGACACGCCTTCGTTAAAAACTACGGCGGTGCAGGCAGCAGGGTGAGTTCTTTTTACATTATCGCCTTTAATCTATCCTCGAAAATTTCTAAATACCTGATTTTCGCATCTTTACTTAATAAAGAACTTTCTATCATATACTTAACATTTTCATTTTTCTGTAAAAAGGATTGAATGATTCTTTCAGTTCTATTATGTTTTATTTCATAGAATTCCGCTAATTTCATAAAATCGGGTTTTTTGTAAAATCCGTTTTCTTTAAAACTTTCAGTTTCAAAATCACTGAAAAGATCTATTGCCATTCTACTTTCATCGGGAAAGTGAACTGATGTATTTATCAGGTCATAAGCCGGGGAAAGAACAAAATCTCCGGAAAAACTTTCGATAAGTGAAAAATTCTTAAGATGCGCATCACCATTGCCAATAAGATAATTAAATAATATCAATGTAAAAAGTTTTTCCATTTCAATTTTATAAGCTGCACAAAACCGTTTAACTATACTTCCGGCTTCCTGATAACTTCCATCATACCTGAAATTTATGCCAGCGGTTTCCGGTGTTTTACCTGAAAGCTGGCAGAAATCTTCCTGGTGTAGTTTGGAACCATTTTTTCGATCGAACCGCTTTGTAATATAAGCAAGTTCTCCATCAGAAAAATGAATCAGAGCATTTTCCGCTGTTTGAATATTAAATAATTGTTTGGCAATCTGCATCGTCAAATGTTCATTTGCAGGAACATCATTCTGAAATCTGGGAATTGAAATTCCAGGAATAGGCTTTAAGATATATTCACCGTCTTTATCCGTTGGAATTAATTTTTTCCCATCGAGTTTTAGAGATATTTTATCCTGCACTCCTGAAATCGAAAACCGATCTACCAGTTCATACTGAGCGTGAGAGAATTCTTTTTTACTGATATCCAAAATTGGATTTTTACCACTAAACAATTTCTTCAGGCAGGAATTGCAATAATTATCATTTTCAACTTGTTTCAAACAGCTAAGGCATACTTTCATTTTTCTTCCTTAATCGTAATACACCCTATTGTATCTTGCCCGGCTGTCTTTAATAACCTGGTAAAAAAATCGTTTTCATCTATTTTCAATTTTCTGCATTGCATTTGTTTTGTTACGCCCTCAGTTAAAAGCCCGTAAAAAAAAGGAAATAAAAATTTTGAGTGGAATTGTCGCTTACTTTTAGGTAAAGAAAGACTTATAGATTTTGTGTTTTTGTCGTTGATATATTGTTCATCATACTTGAAGCTGAATTTCTCTTCTGCTTTCTCCAAAATTCCTGCAAATCTATTATTATAATAAACGTGTCCTTTCATTTTTCTTTGCCTTTTACTTGAATCATTATTTCCATACCCAGAATATCACAAATCTTGTTTATAACCTGAAGTGTAGGATTTCCTTTGCTTGATTCAATATCACTGATAGTGTGAAGTGCAACTCCAGATATCTCAGATAGATCAATCTGATTTATACCTAATTCATTACGTCTGCTTTTTAATAATTGACCTAATTTCCTTCTATTCATTCTTTCCTCAATATTCATTAAAATGAAAACTAAGTGTATTTTTTTAATTTAAAGGATTGTTGGCAAGCTCTATTTTCATTTTAATGAATATTTAGCTGAATTTCCTTATAGAATCTTCCAATAAGTCTACATATTTTCAATCTAATGAACATCTGCCTGTCGAAGCAGAACTTTGAGTTACTTTATCCTTTTCTTTTCTCGATCTGGCAGATCGAGTTACGTTTCTTCCTGCATTTCTTATGTTCCCTCCCTTGTGTTTGAAGAGAGGGACACGCCTTCGTAAAAACTACGGCGGTGCAGGCAACAGGGTGAGTTACTCTGCTTTCTCATTCAATAACTTCAAATACTCTCTTATCAATTCCTGATACTCTTTCGGAAACTCTTTATAATCTTCGTTCAGAAGTGCTTTCTTTCTCATGTTGTCAAATTTTAATTTTATCTCTTCTGGAAGTTCCCAATTTTCAATATCACTAAGCTCAGCTTTGCGTTTCTTACTAAATTCTCTTTTGTGAATGGATTTCTGTGCATCCAGCAGACGGGAAAGAATACGTTCTTGTTTATCAACCGTATCCTGATCGATCCTGCCCCTTTTCAGATCGTGAGCAATAGCCTCCAGATCATCGATGATCTTGTTCAAAGCGGAAGTCTGGTTTTGAGCATCCCGGTTGTTTTGCAGTATCCGTTTCAGGTTTTCTGCCAGCCGTTCTTCATCCCTGGCAAGTCTCTGTGCCTGGGCACGAGCTTCCTGGCTTAGCCCACCTTCCTGCGACATCTGCATCATAAGTTGCTGAGTCATCATATTCATGGCAAGTTGCTGCTGACCCATCTGCTGAAGTGCCTGCATCAAACTCTGCATACCGCTGCCACCACCGCCCTGCTGCATGTTACTAGCTGCCTGCATAAGGTCGTATATCATAAGATTTATTCCTTTCTGAATATCTTTTAGATAGTCTTTAACCTTCCCCTTTTTTGCATCGTTAATATATTGGAAAAGCTCCCGGTAAGAAGATGTAGTGAAATTAGTATCATACAAAAATTTAGGACCCACAGCCAGGATGATCATCGGGGTTTTAAACAGCTCTTTCAAAGATAGATCTATTCCTTCAAAGATAGCGATTTGATCAGGCAGGATAAGGAACGGATCATTAAGAAATTTGTTTGAAGATTTTTCATGTAATTGAGAGAAGATCAGTAATCTGCTTATAGCCTTTTGAATATTATCTCCCATTTCCATCATAGAGCACGAAGACATCATCTGTTGCATCTGTTTCAATTTCTGCGTCATCTTCTGCATCTTCTGTTGAGCACTCTGCTGGCATTGCTGTGCCTTCTGCATATCTCCATTTTGCAGTTTTTCCATGCTCTGCATGAGATCAGATGAAAGGCTGTCCTGCTGCATTTGTTCTCTCAATTCATCCATCGCCTTTTTCAGGTCGTTGTCTTTTTGCTCATCCATCAGGTCTTCAGCTTTATCAAGCTGTTCCTGCAAACTGTCTAACTTATCGGCAATGTTTTGTTGCTCTTCAGCCAGCTTCTGGTCGGAAGCTTCCTGGTTCTCTGTTTTTTCATTAAGACTGGCTTGCATTTCTTCCATTTCTTCAGCAATCTCCAACGCCTTTTGAATGGATTGCTCTTTCTTTATATCTTCCAAAAGTTGTATGGTCTGTTCCAGCTTTTCGGCAAAATCTTCCATCGAGAATTTGAAATCTTCCATTGCTTTTTTCAAAACATCTGGATCGAGATTCTCAAGGTTCTCACGCAACTTTTCCAGAGCTTCCTGCAGTTGTTCATTGGAAATATCTTCCATTAATTCGCGAATACGTTCCATTTTTTCCAGTGTTTCCTGCGAAAGGGCTTTATTGTCTTCAAATTTTTCCAGTAAGTTCTGGAAATCTTCTGCCACATTCTCTATATCCTTATTCAACTTTTCCTGTTTTTCCAGGAATTTTTCTATCTCTTTTTTGTCTTCCCAGTCCGGTTCTTCTTTTTTCATCAGTTCACGGCGTTTTTCATCAAATTCTTTTTGCAGCTCCAAAGATTCTTCCAGAGTGTTTTGCAATATCTCAGATTTTTCTTTTTCTGCTTTCTCAATTTCACGATAAATCTCTTCGATAGATGGGAACCGAGCAATATATTTCCGGGAACGGGCAATTTGTTTTGCTGGAGAATTATCATTG
>JACNIV010000154.1 GCA_014382915.1 Candidatus Cloacimonadota bacterium
TCACCTGGTAAAGTTTTATTTCTACTTTTTCGTCTTCCGCCAGTTTTTTGGCTATACTGTTCGCACGAACATGGAAACCGATAATAATAGCATCGGATGCAGCAGCAAGATTGATATCCGCTTCGTTTATACCACCCACAGCTTTATGGATAATATTAACGATTACTTCATCTGATCTGAGTTTCTGAAAGGAATCGCATAATGCTTCCACTGAACCGTCCGTATCGCCTTTAACAATTAATTTGATCTCGGACATTTCATGTTCTTTGATCTTCTGGAACAGATTATCAAGGTTGGTTTTGCTCTGATATTTTTCACGTTCACGACGGATATTCATTCTCTCGGAACTGATCTGACGTGCGGTTTTTTCATTTTCTACCTGATTCAGTATATCTCCTGCTTTGGGAACGCTGTTCAATCCATAGATCACAGCTATATCGGAGGGTTGAATTTTCATAATTTCATTACTACGTTCATCTTCCATTTTACGCACTTTCCCATAAGTGGCACCACATACAATACTGTCTCCTTTCTTCAGTATCCCTTCCTGTAACAGAATAGTAACGATAGTACCCATGCGCTGATCTTTCATCGATTCAATGACAATACCTTTTCCATGTACTTTTTCAGAAGCTTTGAGTTCCTTCATTTCTGCCGTGAGAAGAATGGCATCCAATAATTCATTAATACCTTCTCCGGTTTTAGCAGAACATTGTGTCCAGAGAACATCACCACCATAGCCTTCCAACATAACATTTTGCACCATAATGTCTGAAATTGATTTATCGACGTTGGCATCTTTCAGGTCGATCTTATTTATTGCAATGATAATAGTAACTCCGGCTGCTTTGGCATGATCGATTGCTTCGATAGTCTGCTTCTTTACACTTTCATTAGCAGCAACAACGATCACAGCAATATCGGTTACATTGGCTCCTCTTGCCCTCATGGCAGCAAAAGCCTCATGCCCGGGAGTGTCTAAGAACGTTATTTTCCTGTTGTCATATTCCACCTGGTAAGCTCCAATATGTTGTGTAATTCCACCAGCTTCCCCTGCTACAACATTTGTAGATCGTATCCTGTCCAAAATAGCTGTTTTACCATGATCTACATGTCCCATCACAGTTACTATCGGTGGTCTATGCACTTTTTCAATATCCGGTTTTTCCTCAATTTGTTCCTGTAATATTTCGGCGCCATATTCTTCCTGGAATTCTACATCAAATTTGAATTCATGGCAGATCATCTCCAGTGATTCTTTGTCCAAACGCAGATTTATAGTAACCATCTGCCCCATCATAAAGAATTTTGAAATGATATCCGTGGCAGAAACATTCATTAATTTTGCTAATTCACTTACAGAAGTAAATTCACTTATGACTATCTTAATATCACCAGGTTCTATGTCTTTATCTTCTTTTTTGTATTTCTTTTTCTTGGAAGATGAAGATAAAGTTTTACGAATGCTCTTGGTGATTTCAGCTTGTTCCGTTTCAGTAGGAATGAATTTCTTTTTCCTGCCACCTTTTTTGAGACTTTTCAGTTTAGCTTGTAAATTCTTGTTTTTTTCTTCGTATTTTTTCCCTGTAGTTTTTTTATCATCTCTGAATTTCTTTTCAGGAATAATATCTGGCTGTATTGGAGGAGCTTTGTAAACCTCATCTGCCACATCTCTTTTCCCGGGTTTAAACGAAGATCTTGTCGCTCTTATTTCAGATTTCTTTATACTTTTTTCTACAAAAACGGGTATCTCTTCTCTCTTGGAAATTTCTATTTTTGCAAGTATGTCTTTTTTAGCTTCATCTTTCTTTTTGTCAGCCAGAATGATTTTCTTGTGAATAATCCTTCTATCTTGTTGAAGCTGTTTAACAGCACTCATTTCTTCATTGAACCTAGCACGCAATTTTTTTTCTATTTCATCATCTACTGGACTCATGTGGCTTTTTACTTCAACACCTAAATCGCCAAGGTGTTTTTTCAAAGCCGCAGTCGATATTTTGAATTCTTTTGCCAGTTCATGTACTCTGATAGACATAATTCCTCCGGGCTAAACAATTAAGCTCAATATTCCCTTTGCAAAATTCGAATCATTTACAGTGATAATTCCAGTTTCACGTATTTTAAATGTACTCCCAAAATTCTTTTTGGTACTTAATACTATACTCTTCACATTATTAGCTTGAACCATTTCAATCAGATTTTTCCGAGTATTATGAGAAAGGTCGGAAGCATAGATCACAAGTTTTGCATGAGAGCTAAAACAGGAGCGCTCACAAGCATCAAAGCCAAACTGCAGTTTACCTGCCTTCCTGGCTAAGTGCAATAAATTTAAGATCTTATCTTCCATCTTCAATCCTTTTTGTTTTCTTCAAATATTTACTCAACCACTTTTCCAGTTTCAGTAAACATTCATTATTATTACAAATATAATAACCACGGCATGCCAATTTTTTCCCCATATCGAATACAATTTCTCTATCGATGATAGCAAACCGTATTAATTCATCCTGTCTTGTTTTATTTTTGCAAATCACACAGCTGCGTTCTGGTATATGCCCTGCTTTGGATGATCTGTTCGGCATTAGAAATACTTTGATGATTCCTTGATCTTAGAAGCTGTTTTTTTGCCCAGACCTTCCAGGTTGCATAATTCTTCAGTGCTGGCTTCATAAATATCCTGAACAGATGTATAGCCGTGCCTTTTCAGGACATCAGCAATTTTGGAGGTTACACCGTCAAGATCACTTACATGGCTGGTGATCCTTCTTTCTTCGGAAATCTTGTCTTCAAATTCTTCTTCCGTATATATATCGAGTTTGAAGTCAGTTAATTTTGCTGCCAGTTTTACATTCTTACCCTTTTTCCCGATAGCCAGGTTTTTATTGGTATCATTCACGATGACACGGGCAAATTTTCCTCTTTCAGCTAAATAAACTTTCTCGACGAGATCCGGTCCAATAGCGTTGGCTATCAACTGCTCGGGAGATTCATCCCACAGGACGATATCGATCAGCTCGCCATTTAATTCTTTTCGAATGGATTCGATACGAACACCATGTGGGCCAAGACAAGCTGCAGTAGCATCTATCTGGCTATCCAGTGAATGAACCGCTACTTTTGTTCGCATACCTGGTTCACGAACGATCTTCTTAATTTCTACTTCACCTGCATTGATCTCCGGTATTTCTGCTTCAAATAATTTCTTTACAAATTCTGGCCTGGTTCTGGACAAAAGAACTATAACATCATTCTTGCGTTTACGAATGTTTATAACATAGGCACGGATTATTTCACCTATTTTGTAATACTCATCCTCGATCTGTTCATCTTTTGAGAGAAGAGCATCTGCATAGCCGATGTCAATCAGGTATCCATTATAATCATCTTTGCTTACCTTACCCGAAACAATCTGATGTTTCTGGTTCTCATAGTCGTACATAATGCGGTCTTCTTCCAGTACTTTGATCCTTTCCAGGATAGCTTTACGGGCATTTTTTATTACTTTAGGCTCAAAATCGGAAATAGGAATAACAACAGGAAATGTATTACCCAATTCGAGATTTTCATCGTACATTCTGGCTTCTTCCAGAGATATCTCACCCAGTGACATATCACGTTCCACCACAATCTTATTGAACTTGGCAGCTACCTTGTTTGAATCAAAATCAGTTATTATTTCTAAATCATTTTCAATTAACAGCTTCTTAGAAATAGCCTGATATAAACCATCTTTAATGATCTCTGCCAGCTTGTCTTTATCAAGTTGTTTTAAACTTGCTAATTCAGATAGAGAACCCATTAAGTTTAAACTCATAACCACACCTTTCCAATCTATTTCTTATAATCAAAATAGGTTCTTGCTTTTTTTATCTGGGAAAACCTTATTTCACAGTTCTGTCCGTCAAACTCCATCTTAATGGAATCCGGAAGAACTTCCAATAAAGTTCCGATCTCTGTTTTGCTTTTTTCATTATAACTGAAAGTGATCTTAACTTTTTCTCCAATTGCACTTACATAATGTTTCTTCAGCTTCAGGTCTCTTTCTAATCCGGGCGAGGAAACTTCCAGAAAATAACGCTCATCAATAAAGTCTTCTTCTTCCAGAATATTAGAAATTTTATTGCTTACGATCTTACACACATCGATAGTTACTCCACTTACCTTAGTGATATAAATCACTATGATCAAGCCTTTTGCTGCTCGTTTCAGTTCCACGTCGTAAAGAGCGACATTTTGCTGAGTACATATCTCTTTTGCTATCTGTTCGATCCTT
>JACNIV010000155.1 GCA_014382915.1 Candidatus Cloacimonadota bacterium
TTATGACGTGAATGAATTAAAGAATCTAATCATTAATTACAAAGCATCCACTTTGATTTTAGCTAGTGATCCTGTGAAATCAAAACATCTTAGCTCGATTCTATTTGATTGCTTGCCATTAAAACTCAACTATATTAATTTATCGCGATTTTATGAAGATATAACAGGAAAAGTACCTATAGATATTATAAATAAAATGTGGTTTTTGGAAAACTTAAGCGAAGGGAATAAAAATATATATGACTTTACAAAACGAATCTTTGAAATTGTATTATCTTCAATTATCTTGCTTGTCACTTTTCCATTCTGGATCATAATTGGCTTGATTATAAAACTGGAAAGCAAGGGAAGTATTTTTTTTAAACAGTTGAGGATTGGTCAAAACGACAGCCAATTTGTAATGATAAAATTCCGGACTATGTACACAAATGGTAATGATTATTCACCTACAGAAGAAAACGATAGCAGGATTACAAGCTTTGGATCTTTTCTCAGAAAAACCAGGATAGATGAACTACCACAGATAGTTAACGTTTTAAAAGGAGAAATGAGTTTCGTGGGACCACGTCCCGAACGGCCTGAACTGGTTACTAAACTAGAGAAAAAGATACCATTTTATAATGAAAGAATGCTTGTTAAACCCGGTATTACAGGGTGGGATCAAATCTCAAATGAGTATCACTCACCATCCTATGAGGATAGTTTAGAAAAACTACAATATGATCTGTTTTATATTAAAAACCGTTCATTTTATCTGGATATTTCCATAATTCTTAAAACGATCAGCACTGTACTCACCAGATCGGGTAGATGATTAAAATCCAAACGATGGAGCATTTATGAAAAAAGTTTTATTATGTCTTGTTACGATACTTATAGCATGGAATATATTTGCACTTAAGAACTGGCAGATTCATACAAACTCTACTCATATCTATGAAATTGAACAAGTTGATTCAAAGATATATATTGCCAGTTGGGGCGGATTGGAAGTGTTTGATCTTAACACGAACGAATTTGAAAAGAAATACACTACGATCGATGGATTATCTAAAAACGATATTCGAGCTCTGGATTATTTTGCTGAAAGAGAAGAATTTTTGTTTGGTACATATGGCGGGGGTGTGAACCGTATGTCGAACAATGAGTTCCAGATGCCCATAAACGAAATCATCGGTCTGGCTTCGGACTATGTTAATAAAATCGGTCACCAGGATTCTTTGATCTTTATTGCAACCAAAGAGGGTTTGAGTCTTTTTGTAAATAATCCGGATTTCCCCTTTCCATTTCTCGTTGATAACTATAACGTAGAAAATGGATTGAGCGCAAACAATATTACATCTTTTCAAATTGCTGATAATGAGTATCTCTATTGCGGTAGTGAATTCGGTCTGGATTACGTACATATAGATTCTATCGGATTTATTAATTCCTGGCATCATCTTAATATTGAGAATTCTCTTCTCCCAAGTAATAATATTTCTTCAATCTCCATAAAAGGAAACAAAATTGCTATTGCTACTGATAATGGCGTTCTCTCATCTTCAGATTTAAATAACCCGGAACAAAGCCAGTTATATTGTGAAGGTTTAGCAGTATTCCCGATTTTTTGGGATAGTCAGAATAATCTTTGGTTGAGTTATGGTGTATGGGATTCTGATTTACTGGTAATTCAGGATACAATGGATATTGCCGTAACCAGGATATCTGAAGAAGAAAATGTAACTAACTGGTTTATTGATGAAGCAGGATTAATTACATCCAACATAATAGATTTTGAAGAAATAGACAACCAGATCTGTGCGATAACCTGGGGAGAAGGGTTATTAATATTTAATTCTGATAATTGGGAAACTCAAATAAAACCTGATTGTATTACTGCCAATGTAGTAACTGATATGAAATTAGATAATAACCATAAGCTCTGGATTAGTAATGGACATATTGGTGGAGGTATGATCAGTAAAGGAACTCGTGGAGTTTCTGGATTCGATGGAGAACATTGGATAAATTTTACAGCGAATGGTAGTCCTTTGAATAGTGACAATATATTTACAATCGGAATAGATTCCAATAACAGGAAATGGTTCGGCTCCTGGTCTGGGGAAAGTATTTTTGGATGGTCTGGAGGTATGTCGATATTTGATGAAAACAACCAAACTTGGGAATTTATTACACATAGTACTCATGATCTTCTACCATCTAACACAATTAGTTGTATAGTGAAAGATAACGATGATAATATGTGGGTTGGTTCTTACCCGGAAGGTGTTGTTATTTTTAACACAAATGATGAAATTATTCATTCTTTTAATTTATATCAACCAGCAACGGGTTATGATTTCCATGATATAAGAGGTGTATATATAACAGAGGAAAAAGTTATTATTGGATGTCGATATAATGGATTGCGTATTTGGAACAATCAATCCTTTCCTGAAGATAATGGAGTTCATTGGATAAAACCACCGTTTACAGAATTGCTTGCTGCAGAAATTTATAGCATCAAAAAAAAGAGCAATTCTACAACAGAAGAAATCTGGGTTGCAAGTTCCAATGGTTTATTTATGTATGATGGCAATGATTGGTATCTCTATGGTACAAATATCAAGAAGAAAGTATGGCAAGATAATCACTGGTTCTGGAGCGAAAACATACCTGATCCTGAATACTGGTACTACGAAGGACAGGAAAGATTATACGGCTCAATTCCAACGTATCCCACAGCCTTATTTGTGGATCCGTTCGGACTTATCTGGATCGGAACCAGAGATGCAGGTATTACTGTATTTAGCAAGGAAAGAGATATATTCACCAACTTAACTACCGAAAATACTCCTTTGATCTCGAACAATATCACTGCTTTTGCCTATGAACCTCTTACCGGAACTTTGTATATCGGTACCAGTGATGGGTTGAACTCTGTTGAAATTGGAATTTCTGCTGAATCCAATACAGAAACAAAACTATATGATACAATAGTTTATCCAAATCCCTTCTATCCCGACAATGGTGAAATTCTTCGTATTGAAAATGAATCCAGCATCACAATGCCAAAAGGTGAAACTATATGTAATATTTACGATCTGAGTGGTGAATTGATTTTGAAGCTGGAAAAAGATATTTATGAACAGTTCAGCTGGGATGGTACTAATAAGGCTGGTAAAAAATGTTCTTCTGGAATATATTTCTATATTGTCTCTGCACCAGGTGGGCAGGTTTCAAAAGGGAAAATAATCCTCATACGCTAAAAAATGAAGAATAAACTCCTGTTTATCTCTGCTTATAATTCGTCATTCGTTCGCAATGATCTGGAAATTCTGAAAAAACATTACATCGTAAAAGTTCCTGACCTGGTTGGGAAAAAGAATAATCTTTATGATTTATGGTATTCCTTTTTTTCGATTTTATGGGGAGTATTAAGATCGGATATTGTCCTTTGCTGGTTTGCTGATTTCAAAGCATATCTGGCCATTTCAGCTGCAAATTTATTCGATAAAAGATCATTTGTAATTGTTGGTGGTTATGAAGTAGCGAATCTACCGGAAATTAATTATGGCGGATTGCTTAATAAAGGTAATCTAAAAAGACTCAAGTATACATTATCGAAAGCAACCAAAGTATTTGCTGTTTCTGAATTCAGTAAAACCGAAATAACAGATTTGATCTCAAGTACTGATATTAAAGTTCTTTATCATGGATTAGACCTTCGTGAAAATAAATTACAAAAAGAAAATCTGGTAGTAACGATTGGCAATGCAACAGAGGATACTTACAAACTAAAAGGGTTAGAAACCTATATAAAAACATCCCAGCAATTTCCTGAATACAGATTTATTATTATCGGGAAATATGATGATGACATTAAACAAAAAACTTTGCAGATGAATTCAAATATTACATTCACTGGACAGATTCCTCAAGATGAAGCTTACGAATGGTTGAAAAAAGCTAAAGTCTACTGTCAGCTTTCTCTTCGTGAATCTTTTGGGGTTGCATTACTGGAAGCGATGAATTTTGAGTGTATTCCTGTTGTAACAAACCGTGGTGCTCTTCCTGAAGTTGTAGGAGAAACCGGTTTCATAGTTTCATATGATGATGTTGAAGAAACAGTAAATGCAATTAGATTTGCCATCCATTCTGATAATGGTTCTGAAGCAAGAAAAAGAGTTAAAGATAATTTCTCACTTCAAAAGAGGGAATTGCTTCTGATAAAAGAAATGAAGGGAACGGATGAGACTTAA
>JACNIV010000156.1 GCA_014382915.1 Candidatus Cloacimonadota bacterium
TTCCTGATGGATATATGTCCGAATTTACATAATGATAATCTTCAGGAATTTCAATTGAAAGCATTCCGACATCAATTGATTCTGCCTGACCAACTTTTACATCATCAACGACCAGAGCATAAGTATCTTGAATCCACTCAACTGCCAGATAGATATCACTTCCTGCATAAGAAGATAGATCGTACGAATATTCCATATATTCGTCTCCCAGCCCCGTGATACTTTCCAAAATCACATCAAAATCACCAATGGAATTTCCGGTTGTGGAAAGCTTAACGTTGAAATCTTCCGTTCCATACCAGGCTTTAACAAAGAAGATGAATGAATCTCCTGTTTGAATAGTAACCTGCGGTGTAATGAGCCAATCTTCTCCATCGCTGCCATAGCATTCTACAGTAGCCATCCAATCTCCCGAATGGGCTGCCGAAGTATTCTGATATGCTGTCCATTCGTAACCATCGTTATTCACATCGTAAACCGTCCAATCAGCTGGAATAACTCCGCCTTCGAATCCTTCATCGATGCTCCATTGTGCAAAGGCAGATGTTGCTATAAAAAGCATGGCTGCCAAGAGTAACACTGTTTTACCACTGAAAATTCGGGGATTAGTTTTCTGTCTTATCATCTATTTTCTCCTTGTACCGGCGTAGTCTTAATTTTTGTGACCAAACCGTACTTATTTATTTCTATTTTTGAATTTTCCCCATTTTATTTTAAAAGCATCATACGTTTTGTTTTGGAAAAATCTTTTCCAGCTTTCAATCGATAAAAATAAATACCGGATGTTACGGATTTACCATTCTTGTCTTTTCCATCCCAAACTACAGTATGCTGACCTGCTGACAGTTGATCGCTGACAAGCTGTTTCACTTTCTGTCCTTTGATGTTATAGATTTCAAGAGTAACAAAATCGGAATTTTGTTTTACTGAGAAAGAAATAGTTGTAGTGGGATTGAATGGATTGGGATAATTCTGAATTAGAGAGAATGTTTCGGGAGGAATGTTGGGTTCATCATTTCCGACCTGTACATAGTCAAACCAGTCAAGAGCATCTAAAATGAACATGTTTATTTCATTATCATCATTTATTTGTGAAATATCAAAACTGAAAAAGAACATTTTGTAGATTAGGTTATCTATCCACAGTCCGCAGGATTCATAATTTGCATAAGCATAATCACCGGGTCCGTAACCATATTCTTCAAAAGGTCCGCCAAGAAATTCAAAAGCATTATGAGAACCGATTCCAGGATTTACGACCATATCTACATAAGAAGATGGGCATGAATTATAATTTTGAAGTGCATCGGGAGAATTTGATAAAGTGAATATTTCCTGGCCGGAAGTTCCAATGGGAGAACCATCCAAAACGATAAAACTACCGTCCATATTAACATAATTATCCGGTCCGCCAATTCCATTTGTACCTCCATCCGGGATAAAATACGGACTGCCGTCCGACAAATAATTTCCCCGGACATAAGCTTTCATAAAGATCACACGTGGTTCCAGCCAACCACTGTTATATTGCTTCATGGCATGATCATCAGAAGCAAAAAAGACATTTTTAGGATTGGCATTCGTTCCCAAATCTACAAAATCCATCAAAGCCTGACCTATTTTATTTGCACGATCAAAATTAGTACTATTGGCATAAGTAAAGATCACATCATAATTATCGGGAAAGGCAAAATCTTCATATTCATCCCAGTTGTAAATATCATAAGTTACGTTCGCATTATCCAGAGCCATTATGTATTTTGGATACTCTATACATTGCCAATCCTGATAGCCAGGAGTTATTCCAGCATGGGCAAATAGTAAATTAACACCATTAGTAGGTAACATTTTAATAGAGAAATATTCAGCGGGAGCATTAGCAGGCAAAGTTCCTCTATTTTGAGCTGGAGAATCATCCGTAGCAGCAAAATAATATTTGAAATCAGTACTATTTGGAATATCGTAAAGCTCGTAAGTATATATATTCGGCTCTTCAAAACCGGTATGAGAAATGCCTTCCCAGCCATTACCATAATCATAATAAAGAGTATCTGATGCAATTTCCGACATATCCGATATTTGAACGCTGAAGGTGAGATCACTGCTGAAAGTATTGCCGCATTCTTCATAGATAAATGTAGGAGAATAATAATCAACGGAAGGATAAAACCTTATTGCTAACTCGTTTGTGAGCAGGTTACCGAGTGGTTCTACACCAACATAGAAGTTGTTTTCCCTGATCTCGCGAAGATAACAAAGTCCGATAGTAGCTTCATCATTTTGAATCGCAACTGTGGAACTTCGTCCGTTCACATGCGGTGTAGCATATCCGGTTTGTCCGTTATCGGTATTTTGATATTGAAAGATAATCTCACCGTTTTCAAAAAATATTGCTTCATAACACAGAGTAGGCTCACCGCTGTATTCATAATCAAACTCAAAATTTTGCCATTCTACTACACAATAACGATTTGGAGCTTCACCAAATGTTTGATAATAAATATCGCCGATTCCTTCATTAACTCTTTGAGCATCCCAATAAACTGCTACCAGACCTGGCATTTGAGTATAGCCGGGAATCGGAAAGGTGGAATTAAAAGAAAAACCGTCATTTCCCCACCCAGCACCGGGATAAGGTACTGTCCAACCATTTTCAGCAAGAAGGATTTCTCCGTTCGTATCTACATAAAAATATGTTCTGTCGGTTCCGTAAAAAGGAAAATCGAAGCCAAAATCGATAGCTTCGCAAAAATTATCTGCGCCATCAAAAGTGGGAACTCCATGCATGATCGCCGAAGATCCGGTTTCACTGATCTCAATCCAATCATATTCAGGTCCGCCTTCTACTTCGCTATCGATCCACATATAACCATATTCGTCGGGACCGCCTTCTCCATAATGAATAACTATTTCAGTTTCAATTGAAAAAGAATCATTATTCGGATTTGCATCATCTGTAAGATCAGTTGTCATTGTAACAGTGTATAAACCAATCTCATCAGGTACCCAGGAATCGGTGAATGTGATAATATCTGTAGTACCGGGAGCTAATGTTTCCGAATATGTGATCGTAGAATTATAAACTACAATTGATGATTCATCAACGATTTCGCAGATTACATCAAAATCATCGGTTATATCGGCTGTACCATAATTCTGGATCGTGCCCGAAGGAAATATTTCTTCATCCAAGAAATGATGATCAAACGGCACTTCGATTGATACCATTCCTGCATCGTTCGGTTCTGCCTGACCCACTTTTACATCATCGACTAGCATTGCATAAGTATCTTGAATCCACTCGATTGCCAGGTAAACATCACTTCCTGCATAAGTTGAAAGATCATAGGAATATTCCACATAATCAGCTCCCAAGCCTGTAACACTATCGAGCGTTATATCGAAATCACCGATAGAATTACCGGTTGTGGAAAGTTTTACATTAAAATTCTCTGTACTATACCATGCTCTAGCATAAAAAATAAAAGAATCTCCATCTTGAATTGTAACCTGCGGAGTGATCAACCAATCATTTCCACCACTTGACAAACATTCCACCGCTGCCATCCACTCTCCAGAATGTGAATAATCATCATTTTGATAGGCAAACTATTGATTACCGTCTCCGTCAACATCATAAATAGTCCAGTCTGTTGGAATAACTCCACCTTCGAAATCTTCATCGATAGTCCATTGCGCAAAGGCAGATGTTGCTATAAAAAGCATAACTGCCAAGATTGATACTGTTTTTCCCACGATAATTCGGGGATTATTCTTCTGTCTTATCATTTTTCTCCTATGTGCTGGGTAGTATCTATTTATTAAGACTAAACCGGCTTTATTTTTTTATTTTTATTTCTGGATTTTCTAATTGTATTTGCCATTCTACAAAACCTTTTATCGATCCCCCAACAGATACATTTTCTCCCCACTTAACTGTAATAGTTCCTGTTGATTTACTTATATAAGAGGGATCGATGTTTGTTTTATTCATGTTGTAGTTTGTTCCGAGACATACTAGGGATATTTTGCGTCCGTCAGGTCCTGCCTCTGCAATTGCTTTAGCTATCAGCTCCTTATTTTCATCAGCTTGATATTCAACTAACTCATTATTAACTATTGTCAAACTTGGATTCATAATTGTTTTACCATAAATATAGCCGGATTTTGCTTTGATCACTCCGTTGATAC
>JACNIV010000157.1 GCA_014382915.1 Candidatus Cloacimonadota bacterium
AAGACCTCTTTGGGATGATAAATTCGTTTTGTCCAGGAAATATCAGAGATATGAATAAGACCTTCAATATCGTTCTCAATTTCAATGAACACACCAAAAGGAGTGATGCTTCTAACCACACCCTTAATCTTGGAATCCATAGGATACCTTTCCTCGATAGTAAGCCATGGATTTGGTTCCATCTGCTTGATACCGAGGGAAATTCTTTTATCTTCTCTTGAAGTAGTAAGCACAATTGCTTTTATCGTATCGCCAATTTTCAGCAACTGCTTGGGGTGTTTTATCTTTTTAGTCCAGCTCATTTCAGAAATATGAACCAGTCCTTCCACTCCTGATTCTAATTCCACAAAAACACCATAGTTCGTTATATTCACGACCTTACCACTAACAATTGTCCCTTCGGGGTATTTTGCCTCGATATTTGCCCAGGGATGTGGAACCAGTTGCTTGAGCCCCAAAGAAACCTTGCCGGCTTTGTCATCGTAGCTAAGAATTTTAACCTTAACTTTATCGCCTATATTTAACATATTAGAGGGGTGTTTAATGTGTCCCCAGCTCATATCGGTGATATGTAAGAGCCCATCAATACCGCCCAGATCGATGAAAGCGCCGTAATCTGTTATATTTCTAACTTCGCCATCCAGCTCACTACCTTCCACGATCTTAGCTTTCAGATCTTTCAGGCGTGATTCTTGTTCTTCAATAAGAACTTTTTTACGGGATACAATAATATTTCTACGTTCTCTATCTATTTTCAGTATCTTAAAATCACTCTTTTTACCAATAAACTGATCAAGATTGGGAATGGGTTTGGTAGATATCTGTGATCCGGGCAGGAATGCTTCCAGATCATCAATATCTACGATCATTCCGCCTTTAACGCGCCGTCGGAGAACACCATGAACAGAATCATTATTTTTCATTTTTTCTTCGAGTTGTTCAATGTTCAAATAGAAATCGGCTTTCTTTTTGGATAGTCTCAGCCTACCGGAGCCATCCTCAACAGAATCTATAAAAACTTTTAAACGGCTACCTATCTCTGGCAAGTTTGCGTTGGTAAATTCGCGAATAGAGATAGCACTTTCAGATTTAAACCCGATGTCAACAAGCACCGAACGTTCGTCAACGCTTACTACAGTGCCTTCAACGATCTTACCCTTATCAAATTTACTAAAATGCTCATCAAATAAAGACATCATGTCGTCTTCATTGTTGTTTTTCTTCCTGATTTTTGGAAGTGTAGTTCCTTCCTTTTTCTCTTCTACTTTTTCTGTGTCTTCAGCTTTGATTTCTTCTACAATTTCTTCAACTACTTCTCTTTTTTCTTCCTTCTTTTCTTCTTTTTCGATAGTCTCTTTTACGTCTGTACCTTCGTTTTGATCGTTAACAATCATTCTTCCTCCTTGAACCCAGGGATATCTTTGATCTTATCGACCTTTTGGTTGATATTCCCCATACATTCAATTATTTTATTATATACTTCCACAATTACCCAATCAGGCGTGGAAGCACCAGCTGTTAAACCGATATTGTTTCTACCTTTAAACCACTTTTTATCGATTTCGCACGCTGTTTCAATATGAAATGTCTCTACAAAATCTTCACTAATTCTGGCAAGCATTTTTGTATTCGAGCTATTCCTGCCTCCTACTACTATCATCAGGTCGCTCTCTTTGGCTAGTTCCAAAGTAGACTCCTGGCGAATACTGGTGGCATTACAAATAGTATTCATAACACGCATCTCGTGGCATTTTGGAATAAATATACTTACAAGCTTCTGTAAATCGTCTATCTTTCGAGTGGTTTGAGAAATAATTCCAACTTTTTGATATTTTTTTTCGGGTACATCTTCCGCACTGGCTACAATTAAGCATTCACCTTCTATATAAGAACTTAAAGCTATTACTTCAGGATGATTTTTATCACCCATAATAACCACCATATATCCTTGTTCGCTCAGTTCTTTGGCGTATTCTTGTGTTTTAGAAACATAGGGACAGGTGGCATTGATTATTTCAATGTTGTTTGCGATAAGTTCTTCCAGGACCTCTTTTTTTACTCCATGAGAGCGGATAATGGTGGGTCTGCCCTGAATTTCGGAAACTTCATTCACTCTCTCAATCCCCTCACTGGCAAGTTTTTCCACCATTTGCGGATTGTGGATTATTGGTCCCAGTGTAACGATCTTATGATTACCCTGCGCTGCTTCCGAAGCGATTTTTATTGCCCTTTTTACACCAAAACAAAACCCGGAATTTTTTGCGATTTTAACACTCATTACTCAACTCATTTATCTTTTTTAAAACATGCTCTGCCAGACTACGATAATTTTCTTTTGTTTCATCCAAGTTTGAAAAGCTTTCTGCCTTGATCTTTTCCCCGATTACTATTTTCAGCTTTTCTTTTCTAAGAAAGCACTTCCAAAAATATGGTGAATTTTTAATGTAAATTGGCAGGATATCCTTTTTCAATTGCATTGCAAACTTTCCTACTCCAGATTTTACAGAAGCAGATTTCCTGGTCCCTTCGGGGAAGATCAATATAGAATGACCCTTATTCAGAATTTGTGTAACGAATCTAATGGCGGCTTTATCTATCATACCTCTTTTTACCGGAATAGCATTAAGGAATTTCAGGATACTACCAACCGCTTTATTCCTGAAGAGTTCAACTTTTGCCAGATAATAAATTTCAACCGGAATTATTGACCCGATAAAGAAAGGGTCAACAGCAGCAACGTGGTTTGGGGCTATAATACAGTTTTGAACTAAACTCAGTCTTTCTTTGTTAATTATTTCCAATCCCCAGAAAACAATCATATAATATTTCACGAGATTTATAATTAACGAATATGTTTTACGCACTTTTTCCTCTCATAATTATTTTAAAGAGAAATTCAACCTGATCATCGATGGTCATGTTACTGGTATCAACGGGAATTGCATCTTCTGCCTGCTTCAATGGCGAGATTTTACGTGAAGAGTCATTTGCATCGCGCCAGATGAGTTCTTTTTCGATATCTTTCAAAGATAGGTTTTCACCTTTTATTGCAGCTTCTTTCCAACGGCGCAGAGCCCTGGTTTTTTCATTTGCTATCATAAAGAATTTAAAATCTGCATTGGGAAAAACAACCGTTCCAATATCCCTGCCATCCATGATAACTCCACCATTCTTGCCAATCTCTCTTTGTAATAAAACCATCTTTTTGCGTACTATATCTATCTTTGCAATTTCAGAAGAAAGCTTGGTAATATCTGCTTCTCGAATTCGTTGGCTCACGTCATTTCCATTCAAAAATATTTTGTTCCCTTTTTCGAAATAGAGAATCTTAATATCTATGTTTTCGAGCATTGTAATAAGTTTTGGAATGTCTTTAAGGCCGATGCTGTTTTCCAGGGAACATAATGCGCAGGCTCGATACATTGCACCTGTATCGATATAAATATATTTTAATTTTCTGGCCAATGCCTTTGCCGTTGTACTTTTCCCGGAAGCTCCGGGTCCGTCGATGGCAATCACATATTTTTTTTTCATAATATCCCACATCAAAAATGATAAGATAAGCTTACTATATTATCTTCAAATTTCAAATGAATTTTATTTTTCTTTTCTTCAAAATTGAAAAGATGAGCATCAACAAAAGCATCTATCGTGGAGAGAAAAACTACCGCTCCTAACCACCAGAGATCACTTTGCCTTTTGTAATAATAATCCAGGTAATCGTTATAATCATCTTCATTACCGGAAATTCTGTATTGATCGTAACTATCTTCGGCTTTGAAATGATGATAGGCTGCCAAACCTATCATGCCACTTTCCAGCACAAGCACTCCTGTAGATTTCAAATAAGCACCGTTATATAATTGCCCGCCACCGGGAATAAAAAGGGAAAGAGCTGCAGCTTTAAATGGTTTTTTTGCTTTAACTTCTACTTCTTCCCCAAAAGCGTGGATAGAAAGCAAGATCAGAAAGAACGATATCAACAGTTTACGCATTTTGTAATTTATCCTTTAAAGCATGATAAAATAACGGGATCATAACTTCATGATGACCTACAAAATAATAACCTTTTCCACCGCTTTTTGTAGGTCTTTCTACAATGTTCGTTCTGGGTCTGTAATGAAGGTTCATATCGAAAACTGCTGTATAAAAATTCCGCAAGGGGTATCCCAGGTTGCG
>JACNIV010000158.1 GCA_014382915.1 Candidatus Cloacimonadota bacterium
GGTGTTAAATTTCTCCTTTCGGCAGAGAGTGGGAAGTTCCTGCTCTACATCACCTTTGATGAAGCTACAATTTTCCACTTTGTTCAATTTGGTGTTTGCAACCGCATCCTGTACAGCAAATATATTATTCTCAATCCCAATCACTTCAGCAGCTTTATCTGCCACAAATATGCCAATGGAACCTACACCGCAGTAAGCATCGATGATCTTATCATTCTTATCGATATGAACTCTGCAGAAATCGTACATCTGTTCTGCAATACCGGAATTTACCTGGAAAAACGAACTGCTATGTAATTTATACTTTTTCTTCCCTATCTTTTCAAAGATGTGAGCACGACCATAGAGAAGTTTGTTCTCATTCCCCAGGATCGTATTGGTTTTCTTTGGATTAATATTTTGCACAATTCCAACTATCTCCGGAAATTCTTCAGTCAGCGTGCGAACAAGCTGTTTGGAAAATGGTAGTTTCCTGCTCCTGGTAACCAAAACCACAAGGATATCACCTGTTGTTTTTGAATAACGAATACCCAGATGCCTTGCTGTTCCCTTGCCGGTTCGCTCATTATAAACCGGAACGTTCGCTAATTTCATATAACTTAAAAAACTTTCGATGATCTTTGCAAAGATGGGTGGAAAAAGTTTACAATGTTGGTGCGATATCACAGTGTGAGATTTTCGTTCAAACATGCCGATCACTGGCTGTGCCTGTACTTCCGAGATCGGGAAAAAACTCTTATTACGATAGTATTCCTGCTGTGAAGATGCTGTGATCTTCTTGATCTGACCTACTGATATATTTCTAAATATTTCATTTATTATCGATTGTTTATATTCCAGTTGTTTTTCATAAGGAATGTTCAGCCAATCGCAACCACCGCATTTACCGAAAACTTCGCAATCCGATTCTATCCTGTAAGGTGAGCGTTCAATAAGCTCTTTGATCTTTCCAAAAAATACATCTTTTTTCTGATATTCAATTTCAACATTTACAACATCACCCGGAACAGAATTAGGCACAAAAATCGGGTTGGAATCATTAAACCCCAGCCCGTAACCTTTATAAACAAGCTTCTCGATCTTAAGCTTTTCAATTATTTTCATAGCTTTTTTTTCAGGTGCAGAAATTGCAGTTTCCATACTACAAGAACTGCTTCCCTAACAATTTTTTTGGACATTTTAGACTGTCCACTGCGGCGGTCGGTAAATACTATCGGAATCTCTTTTATTTTGAATTTACTTCGCCATGTACGAAAGTTCATCTCTATCTGAAATGAATAACCATCCGCTAATATCTTATCCAGATCGATGGTCTCAAGTACTTTCCTGCGGAAGCATTTGAATCCGCCAGTTGGGTCATTAATGGGCATTCCCGTGATGAAACGTACATAATGTGCTGCAAAGAAGCTGAGCATTAATCTTCGCAAAGGCCAGTTGACCACATTTATACCACCTAAATATCTTGAACCTATTACCAGGTCATTGTCTTTGATCTCTTCCAACATATCAGGAATGACCGCCGGGTCGTGCGAGAAGTCTGCATCCATCTCGAAAATGTAATCAAAATTTTGTTCCAGGGCATATTTGAAACCTGCTACATAAGCCGAACCAAGACCCATTTTACCCGCTCGTTTTAAAAGATGTATTTTTTTTCTTTTTAGTTGTTTCTTTTCAACTATCTCCGAAGTTCCGTCAGGGGAATTATCATCCACTATCAGCACTTCAAGGTTCTTGTCTTGCTTTAATACTTCATCGATAATTGCAGATACATTATCAGCTTCATTATAAGTGGGAATTATTACCAGAGCTTTCAATTATTCTTTCTCCTTTTCAGGTTTATCCAGGTTGTTTTTAAGAAGCTGCTTATCGGGAACTTTTTTAGAGCTTTTAGCAGGATTCCCCAACCATATTTCTTCGGACGGAACATCACGCGTGAGCACACTGCCGCCGGCTACCATACCATCTTCGTGAATTGTTATACCGGGTAGGATAGTAGCATTTACACCGATTCTTCCGCCTTTTTTAATGGTAACTCCTTTAAAATGCTTGTATCGTTCTTTATCACGACCCATGTAGTTATCGTTACTGGTAGCTACTGCGGGAGCTACAAAACAGTAATCTTCGATCTCGGAATATGCAGTGATATAGCAGTTAGTTTCAAATTTGCATCTATCCCCTATCGTAACATAATTCTCTATCGTTACATTACGCCCGATGATGTTAAGCTCTCCGATGATAACGTTCTCACGAATCGTTGCCAGGTCTGCTATCAAGCAATTGTTTCCGATCTTTGCTTGTACATAGATCACTACATTTGCCCCGATCTGGCACTGGTTTCCTATCCTGGCTGGTTTCAGGTTGGGATCGACCTTGAAGATGCTGCGAGGAGAACTGAGTGGTTTTTTACCAATGATCGTATTATCATCTATGCGTACTCCATCACCAATAAATGAACCTTCGTGGATGATCACATTATGTCCGATAAGACACTCTCCCCCGATCTGAACATCATCCAGGATCACACAGTTACAACCTATCTTTGTATCTTTGCCGATCTTTGCCGAATCTGCAATATATTGATTCATTTCTCACCCTCCAAAACTGGAATGAAAGCACAATTATGAAAACAGGGTTGTTAGTAAAGATTTTTTCTTTATATTTATAAAAAAACGGCTGCCCATCAGCAGCCGTTCATTTTTTTTGAAACTTTATTTATTAAACAACACCATGATCGATCATTGTATCTGCTACTTTGATAAATCCGGCAATGTTAGCACCTTTCACGTAATTGATAAAATCTCCTTCTTTACCATACTGAACACATTGTTCATGAATTGCGATCATAATGTTATGAAGTTTTTCATCAACTTCTTCTCTTGTCCAGCTGAGACGAAGACTGTTTTGAGACATTTCCAGACCGCTTGTAGCAACTCCACCAGCATTAGCAGCTTTTCCTGGTCCGTATAGGATCTTAGCTTTCATATATACTTCAATCGCTTCAGGAGTAGAAGGCATATTTGCACCTTCGGAAACACAGAAACAACCGTTATTAATAAGAGTTTGCGCATCATTAGCATCGATTTCATTTTGAGTAGCACTTGGAAGAGCGATATCGCATTTAATTTCCCAGGGTCTTTTTCCCTCTACATATTTTACACCGTATTTATCAGCATATTCTTTAATTCTACCACGTTTAACGTTCTTAAGTTCCATTACATAAGCCAGTTTATCGGTATCTATTCCATTCGGATCGTAGATATAACCACTGGAATCTGATAAGGTAACAACTTTCCCACCAAGTTCGTTAACTTTTTCTGTAGCATATTGCGCTACATTTCCAGAACCGGAAACCGTACAGATCTTACCTTTAAAAGATTTACCTCTTGTTTTAAGCATTTCTTCTGCAAAATACACCTGACCATATCCTGTTGCTTCCGGTCGGATCAGGCTTCCACCCCAGTTCCTTCCTTTGCCTGTGAGAATACCAACAAATTCATTTCGAAGTTTTTTATACATTCCGAACATATAACCGATCTCTCGACCGCCAACACCTATATCACCAGCGGGAACATCTGTATTTGCACCTATATGACGGAAAAGCTCACACATAAAACTCTGACAGAAATTCATAACTTCGTTGTCAGATTTTCCTTTGGGATCAAAATCTGATCCGCCTTTTCCACCACCCATTGGAAGAGTAGTAAGACTGTTTTTAAATACCTGCTCGAATCCGAGGAATTTAAGGATACCCAGATTAACAGATGGGTGCAAACGAAGACCACCTTTATATGGTCCTATGGCGCTGTTAAATTCTACACGGAAGCCGCGATTCACTTGAACTTCACCATTGTCATCTACCCAGGGAACACGGAAAATAATAACTCTTTCAGGTTCAACAATTCTATCTAAGATTTTTGCTTCAACGTATTTCGGATTGGATTGATATACGTCCCAGATTGATTCTACAACCTCTTTTACGGCTTGCATAAATTCAGGTTGACATTTGTTTTTTGCTTCTACCTTTTCTAAAAATTCGTTCATTGTCATAAAAAAACCTCCGCTTATTTTTTTGAGTACACAATTTAAAAAGAAAATATATGTCAAGAGCAAAAGCCTTTATAAGAATTCTAATAA
>JACNIV010000159.1 GCA_014382915.1 Candidatus Cloacimonadota bacterium
TCCCTTTTTTTGTAACTCGACCTGCCAGATCGAGTGTGAAAATAACCAAAGAATTCTAATAAATAAATCAAAGTAAAAATAGAAAAGTTGATTTTAAAGTCAATTCTTTTGGATGGAGTGGATTCCCTCTTTCGTGAGAATGACAATACCGAAAAACTGTCATTCCCGTGCAAACGGGAATCTATTGTAATCATGTTACCAAGCTGGGGCATGATAATCAGAAATAAACAAATATCTTTCCTAACTTTCCAGCTGGGAAAGCAATTGAATAATTGAGTAATACTTTCCGAAGCGGAAGCTTCGGAAAGAGAGTTATAAAAAAAGGGATTCAAACGAACCCCTTTTTCAAATATCCAATGATTGTTCTTATTCAATTCTGAATTCAAAAACCTGCTGAGAACCTTTGTCTCCATAATCATCATGGATCAGGAGATAGTACTCAGTTCCGGGTGTCACGTCAACTTCAGCAGGTAGTTTCTTCCAAGCACTTGCAACATCGAGCTTATTATTTTCATTCAGTGTGTATAGTCTGATCTCCGGAGTTATACCTGCATAATCTTTTGCCATAAGTTTTAGTTTATTTCCCTTATTGATCTTGACCTTGTAGTAATCATTATCGCCCTGTGGAAAGATAGCAAGTTTCAGTGTATCTCCCCGGGAAACGGATTTTGCCATTTTAAAATCATTATTAGGTTCATTAATATCCATCTCATCCAGGAATTCCACTAAAAAACTGAAGGCAGTTTCTGAAGATCTATCATCATAATCATCATGCAGATAAATGTAATACTCTCCAGGCTCGGTAACTGCGCAAGCATCGGGAAGTTTGTGCCAGTTTCTTATATTTTGGATTTTCGGATTTGCCCATTCGTCATAAATTGCATAATAAATTTCAGGAGTGATGTCGCCGATAACATCCTTGGATTTAACCATGATATAACCCTGTTTTTCTACCTTAACTTTATACCAGTCATGATCTCCTGTTGGAAAGATAGCAGGTTTTACGGTTGTTCCAAACTCGACTGATGTAGCATTTTCCGGAGTGTTGTTAGGTTCTCCAGCATCAAATTCAGGGATAAAATCAACTTTTATCTGGATCGGTTCTTTAGATTCCCTGTCATTGTAATTATCGATGATGGCAAAATAGTAAGTTCCTGCTTCAGGAATGAATAAAGCATCAGGAAGCCGTCGCCAGTTTTTGAGCCATTTTACTTTACTGCCTTCCCATTCCTGGAACAATGCGTAACCCACTTCCAGTTCTAAGCCTTCGGGAACCTGGCTGGCTTGAACTTTGAGATATCCCTGCTCGGTAAGATCAACTTTGAACCAGTCAATATCTTTCAAAGGCGTAATCTTGATCGAGAATGGTTTACCAAGGGTTATCTCATTTGCCTGGTCGATGGAATTGTTCGGTTCCTTTTCTCCGCTGGTGCCACCACCTCCACAACAGGTGAGAGACAAAAATAGAATTGCCAGAAGGGAAAATATTAAAAAATTTCTAATCTTTGAATTCATACTTTCCTCCTTTTTTATTTTAAAAGAAGTATGCAAAATGAAAATTGTACGTCTTTCTGAGGAAAACTGCCAAAGGTAAACCTTCGAAGAATCTCATTATAAGTGGAGATCCTTCATAGGCAGCAGCAAGTAGAATTCTTCAGGATGACAAAAACACTCTATTTTGCAAAATCTTTTATTTTAAATATGTTTTATGAATTAAAAAAATCTCATTCAGGTCAAGAACTTTATAATAAAATTAATATTTTTTCTTTGAAAAATAATTTTGATACAAGATTAAATTAATTTTGATTAATCAATTCAGGAGAATTATTCTTGACTGAATTCACTTCATTAGATACTTCATGATAGGAGATATCACTTTGTGGATAGGGTAGGAGTAGTTCTTGTAATTTACCCGGATCTTCATTTGCCAGCCAGATAGATTCTGATTTTTTTGGCAGTATCACCGGCATCCTGTTATGAATTTTTTCCAATATATCATTGGCAGAAGTTGTTATTATCGAGCAGGTTTGCAAAAAATCCCCTTCAGGTGATCTCCAATTTTCCCAGATCCCAGCAAAAGTAAAAAGTTCCCTTTCTTTCAGATGGATATAAAAGGGTTGTTTATCTTCTTTTCGCCATTCGTAAAAACCGTTAGCTGGAACAAGGCATCTTCGTTTTTGAAAAGCATATTTAAAACTGGGTTTCTCGTTTATGGTTTCGGCACGTGTATTTATCATTTTATAGCCGATCTTCGGGTCCTTTGCCCAGAATGGGATCAATCCCCATTTACAGAATTCGAGGTGATTCCCATCATTTTTTTTAATTATCACCGGAATATTCTGACCGGGAGCAATATTGTAATTTGCTTCTAACTCTTCGAGTTCTGCAAGTATATCTGCATATTCTTTGATAGCTGAAAAACTACTATACAAAGCAAATCTTCCACACATAGATCTCTCCTTGCTTTTCTACGTTTTCCCTTTGATAAAGGGAAATTGCAAAGGGTTCAAAAAAATAGCACACCTCATCTCTTCTAGTTGGAAACGAGACAAATGTCAGGATTGCTATTCTTCTTCATTTCCCACAGCCAATTCTGTTTCACTGAAAAAATTGAGCATCTGCTGTTGCTTTTGCTCATCACCTTCCCAAACAAGGTTAGACACACTTAATCCAAGAAGGCGAATTCTGCATTTTGGTCCAATTGTCTCCAGCAGCATTTTCCTGCCTAAATGCAAAATAATTTCTTCTTTATCAAAAACACCATCCAGGGTTTTACTTCTACTCACAAGGTCGAAATTTGAATATTTTATTTTTATAGTCAAAGTTTTTGCTTTAATTTTTTTTTCTTTCATTATGGAACTGATCTTTTGTGAGATATTTTTTAGAACATCCAGCATCTCTTCCACATCGCTGATGTCTTTGGCAAATGTCCTTTCGCAACCAAGTGATTTACGGATACGATGAATTGCAACCGATCGATTATCGATACCTCGAACAATATTGTAATAAAAAGTTCCTACTTTCCCGAAATGTTTGATAAGTTCTTTTAGAGAGCGTTCTTTCAGATCTTTACCAGTACGAATTCCCAGATAGATCATCTTTTTTTCGCTCACATTTCCAATACCATAAAATTTTCCGATTGGAAGTTTTTCCAGAATTTCTAAGGCTTTTGTGGGTGGAATAACTACTAATCCATCCGGTTTATCCATTTCGGAAGCGACCTTTGCCAGGAACTTATTGTATGAAACTCCTGCCGAAGCTGTTAATTTTGTTTCTTCAAAAATTCTCTTTTTAATTGCTTTTGCAATTTCAGTTGCGATGGTAATATTTTTTTTATTTTCCGTTACATCCAGGTATGCTTCATCAATGGAAACGGGTTCCACTAGATCGGTATATTCAAAGAAAATTTCCCGCACGATCTGTGAAGCTTCTTTTATAGCGTTGAAATTGGGTTTTACAAATATTCCATGCGGACATAATTTATATGCCTGGTAACTGGGCATGGCAGAATGAATGCCATATTTTCGAGCTTCATAAGAACAGGTAGAGACTACTCCGCGGCTATTGGGTGGTCCACCCACGATGAGGGGCTTTCCTTTGTACTGCGGATTATCACGAATTTCTACCGCCGCAAAAAAGGCGTCCATATCCACATGGATTATTTTTCTATTAGTTTCCATGTCAACATGCCTTCACCACTGGAATATGAGACCAACTGGTGGTGTAGCTGGAAGTTAATCTCTCTCGTTTCATCTGCCAGGGCTGTTTGATACCGACAGCAGCGTAGGCTAATTTACTGGACCCCATTTTCTCGTTAATGTCGTCCATGCAGTCCATGATGATCTTACGTTTATCATCCAGGTAGGTAGGTTGGAAAAAATCGAGTGGTGCCTTGCTTTGGTTCATTATGTCAGATATCATCACGCCGGTTTTTTTATATTTATAGCCGGGGCGAAAAATATTTTTTAGAACTTTATGCGCTGCCTTCAGAAAATCCGGTGTGTAGGCAGAGGGAAGGGGAAGTCGTGCGGTGGCATAATTGGCATATTGCGGTTCGTTCTTAAAACGATTCGTGGTAAGGAATACTATGATCTGCGAGGCTACCTGTTTTTCTTCCCGCAGTTTTTCCACGG
>JACNIV010000160.1:0-7504 GCA_014382915.1 Candidatus Cloacimonadota bacterium
TTTCAGAGTCAGATTTCTATAGGCAAAATTCTTTTTCACAAAAATATAGGCTAGAGCAAAACCGACGATATAGAATAATCCATACCATCTTATCTCAAACATTCCGATTTTAAAAATTGTTGGATTAATTGCAGGAAATTTAAGCATTGATGCTCCAAAGAGGAAAAAGATTGGGTTATTTACCCAGCTCTTTTAATTTATCATATAGAATTTCTACCAGTTCTTCCGGTGGCAATTCATATTTTTTACCATCTTTTTTAATTTCCGGAGAAAATATCTTGATTACCTGAGTGGGCGAACCGTTCAAACCGATATTATCTTCATCAAGCTGCAGATCATTTGCACTCCATGTTTTCAGTTCCATTTTTTTGGCATTTCTTTTTCCACGCAGGGAAGGCAGCCTGGGAATATTGATTTCTTTAACAACCGTAATAGCTGCAGGCAGTGTCATTTCTATTCTGTCGTACCCATCTTCCATCAGTCTTTGAACTATGATCTTGTTATTTTTCACAGATTCAATTTTCTTTACGAAAGCAGTTTGTGGAATATCAAGATGGGTTGCAACTCCGGGTCCTACCTGTGCCGTATCTCCATCGATAGCTTGTTGACCAAAAAGGATCAAATCATAATTACTAAGTTTTTTTACAGCTTCCGATAGGGTAAGGCTGGTTGCCCATGTATCTGCGCCGGCAAACTTACGATCGGTAAGGAGCAGAATTTCATCTATTCCTATAGCCACTGCTTCGCGCAGGGCTTTTTCCACCTGGGGCGGACCCATACTGATAGCTGTGATCTTTCCACCGTATTGCTCTTTCAGGCGGATAGCTTCTTCGATCGCGTAAAGATCAAAAGGGTTAATAATGCTTTCTACACCCTCTCGTATCAGTGTGTTCGTTTCCGGATCTATCTTGATCTCTGTGGTATCGGGAACCTGTTTTATACAGACAATAATATTCACTTGATAACCTACCTGTAGAATTTTCTGATACTCTGAATTACAAAATCCTGTTGTTCCCGTGTGATTTCAGAAAATACCGGGATCGATATAACTTTTTTTGATAGGTCTTCCGAAACAGGGAAATCACCTTCTTTATAGTTCAGATAAGCAAAGCATTCCTGCAGATGTAACGCTCGCGGATAATAAACAGCACAACCAATATCATGAGCACGCAAATGCTTCAACAACCCATCCCGTTGTTCGGCAAGAAGAGTAAATTGATTGAAAATAGAAGTAGCGTTTTTATGAATAACAGGAAGCGTGACCTGCGGAATACTGTTCAGGTGTTTGTAATAATATTCTGCATTTTGTCTGCGAGCTTCCGACCAACTTTGCAGCGAACGAAGTTTTACCAGGAGCACAGCCGCCTGGATCGTATCGAGCCTGCTGTTCAAACCAACCCATTTGTGATAATATTGTGGATTTTCACCATGAACCCGCAGTTGGAATAATTTAGCTGCCAATTCATCATTGTTGGTAAGACACATACCGCCATCACCCATTGCTCCCAGATTTTTACTGGGGAAAAAGGAAAGAGTTCCAATATCACCGATCGTACCGGTAAATTTGTCATCGAACGCTGCACCAATTCCCTGGGCATTATCTTCTATAACTTTAAGATCATATTTCCTTGCAATATCCATTATCTTATCCATCTCTGCGGGTTGTCCAAAAAGATGAACAGGTATTATTGCTTTTGTTTTTGATGTTATTGCTGGTTCAATTTTTTGTGGGTCAATGTTAAAAGTATCTGGTTTTACATCTACAAATACCGGTGTGGCTCCCACCCTGTGGATAGTTCCTGCAGTAGCAAAAAAGGTAAAAGGCGTTGTAATTACCTCATCACCTTCATAAATGTTTAAAGCCAGCAGGGCAAGTAAAAGGGCATCTGTGCCGGATGCGCAGCCTATAGCATGTTTAACCTTGCAGAATTCTTTTATATCTTCTTCAAATTCTTTTACCTGCGGACCCAATTTGTAGGCATGAGTGACGAAGACCTTTTCAATTTCAGCTCGAATATCATCCAAAATAGGAGAATATTGTGCATTAAGGTCTAACATGGGAACTTTCATTTAAACCCCTATTCTTCAAAGTATGCAATAATTCTTTCCAGAATCTGGCCGAGATTGAATTTAGGCTTATAATCGATATACTCTTTGATCTTTGCAAGATCAGGCTTACGATGACGCATATCCTCAAAACCTTCTTCATAAGCATCTTCGTATTTAATAAATTCAATTTTGGAACGGCTTCCGGTCATTTTCTTGATCTTCTGAGCCAAAGCTTCAATGGTGATTTCCTCGTCGGTTCCAATATTGAATATTTGTCCTTCTGCTTTTTTGGTGTTCATCAATTTTATCATGCCATCTGTGATATCTGCCACATCGCCAAAACAGCGTGTTTGTTTCCCGTCACCAAAGATAGTGATAGGATGGTTTAATAGTGCATTACGGACAAATTTGGGAATGACCATTCCATATTGTCCTGTCTGACGAGGACCGACCGTATTGAAACAGCGCACAATAACTACAGGCAGTTTTTTTTCTCTATAATACGCTAATGCCAGGAATTCATCTATTGCTTTGGAAGCGCTGTAACTCCAACGCGTGATATGAGTGGATCCCAATAGTCGATCATCCTCTTCTTTAAATGGAACAGTATTGCTTTTTCCGTAGATCTCGGAAGTGGAAGCCAGAAGAACCTTCTTCTTATATTTATTGGCAAACTCCAAGACATTTTCTGTTCCGCCAATATTAGTTTGCAGTGAAAGGAGAGGATTATCTATAATGTATTTAACTCCAACCGCAGCAGCCATATGATATATCTGGTCACAAGTTATTACCATATTGCGTAAAACGTCACGATTCAGAATGGAATCAATAGTATAACTGAAATTTTGTTCTTTTACCAAATGAATAATATTCGAATATTTTCCTGTGGAAAGATTATCGATAACAGAAACAGTATGACCTTCTTTTAGAAGTTTTTCTGCCAGATGGGAACCAATGAACCCGGCTCCGCCAGTAATTAATATTTTCATTTTGTCTCCTACTTAGCCGATAGGTTTTGTACAACTACAATAAGTGTGGCGATCTGGGAAAGTATCCTTATAGAATCCAGAGTAAATTCCCAGTAATCGAATTCAGCTTTTTCGGGAATAAACAACATATCACCCTCTTCGATCACGGTATTTTTTTTCGGTTTTATCCATTTCCCGGAATTAGCACGGATCAGGCGGATTTTGCCTTTTCTGGCATTCCATTCGAATCCACCCGCTTGTTCAATATAATATTTGTAATCTTTACCAGGTTCAAATGCGATTAATCCGGGATTCACTACCTGACCTGAAACCGTTACAGTAGCAGGTTTGTTCGGAATAAAAATAAAATCACCATCCCTGAGAACTATGTTGTATTGACTCTCTTTTGAGTTCCAGAGGTTGGAAAAATCAACCGAACATTTTCCTTTTATTTCCCGGGATCTATTCTTGAAATAAGCATATTCAAGACCGGACATATTATTTTGAGAAACTTCTTTTAATCGTTCAAATTCCGGATCGAATTCTTCACTTTGAGCTTTACGTTGAACAAATGAGTTAAAAAGATCTGCTCTTTGTGTTGGTTCTCCACACTGTACCAGGATCTGTAGTAATGTTGTTAGCCCATCTTCTATAGCATAAATTCCGGGATATTTAATTTCCCCTGCAACATTTACATATTGCTTTTCATGGTATTCGGGAATTGCTTTAATATAGATCCTGTCATCATTTTGCAGGATAATGTTATCTTCACATTCAGCATCAGATAGTACACTTTTCAAGTTGAAAGAAAATATTTCCGTTTCTTTTTCATTTGTAAATCTGACTATTTCAGCTTTTTCCAGGAAGGCATCGGTTTTAAGACCCAGAGCCAGTTCGATGATATCTAACACTCTGTCGTTTTCGGTAAACTCGTAATTTCCATGACGGTTAACAGCACCATAAATGGAAACTTCACTTTTTCTGGAAGGAACATAAATCACGTCTCCATCCAACACATAAGGGTTATTCTCTTCTTCACCCAGAACATAAAATCTTAGCAAATCAACTTTAATCTCTTCATTACTACGCTTTAGTATTATGTTCCGCAGAGAACGCTTTTCAGATAACAGGAAATCTTCATTTTCAAGATCGATGAGATATTTTTTATAATTTTCCTTGAAAAAGTCGATATCTTCACCAGGTGTTTTTTCTGCTTTCTTGAGCTCAATTTCCTTTTCAAAAAATCTACTTTCAGAAAGCTTAATTACTTCTGAAACACGCGTGGAAGGAGGTACCAGGAAAACACCCGGATTATTAGTTGCGCCAACTACCGACACACTATAAAGAACTTCATTCTGTCTATAGTTTGAGATTTGAGCAATAATATTTATCGCAATTAGCAGAAATACAAATAGGATAAAATATATTTTTTTTGATTTATTCACATTGCCTCCCTTCAAAATTCAGGAAAAAATCTTAAATTGAGCATTTCTGTCAATTAATTAATCCCTGAATTCAGAAAGTGAATTATTTTAATTTGCAATTATGAAATTCAGTATTTCAATACTTTTTTCAGCTATTTCTAATTTACTCTTATTGTCAGTGTCGGTAACTTCAAAAAAGATCTTGAAATTCTTCGTTGTATCGAATCTTACAGGGTAATTGAAATGCTTAACCAGCCGGGTAAGTTTCTCTCTGGGAAGAAGCTTATTACCACTGAACTCAAGAGCAACATTTCCCTTTTTCATTTTAACTGATTCCAGTCCTGCCAATTTAGACATTAGGTGCATTTTGTAGTATAATATGGCATTCTTTGCCTGCTCTGGGATTTCTCCGAATCTATCGAGAAGTTCCTGCCTGAGATCGTCAAATTGTTCCGGTTTTGTTATAGCCAGCATCTTCCTGTAAATTTCCAAACGTTCTTTTTCGCTGGGGATGTAGCCTTCCGGAAAGTAGTGGTCGCTTTCGATCCTTATCCTTTCCAGTTTTTGCGGTTCTTCTTCTATCCACAATTCTTTCGGCTTTTCAGATTGGATATTTTCAATGGTCTT
This sequence comes from Candidatus Cloacimonadota bacterium, assembly GCA_014382915.1. Taxonomy (GTDB): domain Bacteria; phylum Cloacimonadota; class Cloacimonadia; order Cloacimonadales; family TCS61; genus JACNIV01. Next base: position 5,069 of record JACNIV010000160.1, read on the forward strand.
TTCCAGCAATCTGTTATAATAATTGAACCCGATGGAATTAATAATTCCACTCTGTTTTGTTCCCAGAAGAGTTCCTACTCCGCGTAATTCCATATCACGCATGGCAATCTGGTAGCCGCTACCCAGCGCTTCATACTCGATGAGCGTTTCCAGCCGTTTACGCGCTTCTTCGTGCAGTTTAGGCGGAATGATGAGATAGGCATACGCCCGGCGGTTACTGCGACCCACACGCCCCCTGATTTGGTAAAGCTGAGCCAGACCGAACATATCGGCACGGTTCATAATAATGGTATTTGCATTTGGAATATCTATCCCGGATTCTATTATCGTGGTAGCTACCAGAACGTCAAATTTATGATGAGCAAAATCCAGCGTTACTGTTTCCAATTGCTTTTCAGGAAGCTGACCATGACCCACCCCAAATGAAATATTAGGGAGTAATGTTTTTAACTCAGCCACAACGCTTTCAATAGTCTGCACTCGATTGTGAACAAAGAATACCTGCCCACCCCGATCTACTTCGCGGTTGATAGCATCTTTTATTACATTTGTGTCGTAAGGTATGATTAGCGTGCGAATGGGAAGGCGTGCTTCGGGTGAAGTACGAATTAGAGAAAGTTCCTTCAACTTGGAAAGAGCCATATACATTGTTCTTGGAATGGGGGTAGCGCTCATATACAGAGTATCAACATTAGATTTCATCTGACGCAATTTATCTTTATGACGCACTCCGAACCGATGTTCTTCATCGATAATAAGCAAGCCCAGTTTTTTGTATTTAATATCTTTTGAGAGCAATCTGTGAGTTCCAATAACAATATCTATTTCTCCGGTAGAAAGAGCTGAAATATCTTTCCTGATATTTGCCGGAGAACGAAATCGACTAAACATGGCAATGCGAACCGGGTATTGTGCCAGACGTTCTTTGAACACGAAAAAATGCTGTTCTGCTAAAAGAGTAGTAGGCACCAGAATAGCTACTTGCCAACCGCTCATAACGGCTTTAAAAGCTGCCCGAACTGCAACTTCGGTTTTGCCAAATCCCACATCACCACAAAGCAGACGCTCCATGGGATTGTCCATTTCCATATCACCCTTTATTTCTTTAGATGACTGTGCCTGGTCTGGAGTATCTTCATAAATGAATGAATCTTCCATTTCTAATTGCCAGGAATTATCCGGTTCAAAAGCAATACCTTTACGCAGGATTCGTTCCGCATAAAGTTTTATCAGATCTTCTGCCACTAATTCTATCTGCTTTTTCGCTCTTTTCCTGGTGTTTTCCCATTTTTTGCTGCCTAATTTGTGGATAACAGGAGCGATGCCTTCTTCCGACACGAATTTGGAAACCAGCGAAAGCTGAAAAGTGGGAACATAAACCACATCGTTATCCAGGTAACGCAAAGTTAGACACTCGATCATATTTCCATCCACCGGTAGTTTTTTTAAACCTGCATAGATCCCGATACCGTGATCGATATGAACAACATAATCTCCGGGTTTCAAAGATTCATAATCTACCAGTGCTTCTTCTTTTGAAAACCTTGCCTGACGGCGTTTGCGTTTGTAGCGACTGAATATTTCATGATCTGTAAAAACAGCTAATTTAGCATCTGTCAGGTTAAAACCATTCTGAAGAACGCCAATTGTAAAATCTACTTTTTCCTCTAAATGTGGAAGTAGGTCGGCCATTCTTTTGCTCTGGCTTTTATTGTCCGATTGCAGGAAAATCCTGTAGCTGGTTTGCAACTTGGTGGCAATATCCTTTTCCAGAAGTTCTAATGTTCCCTGCATGCTGGTTTGGGAAGTTACCGGAGCTTTCAGTTTGTTTGTGATCTCATTAAAATCCTGGAAAGAACCGGAAAGGAAAAAATTTGTGTAATTCTTAAAAAAACGACTTACAAATTCATCATTTTCAAAGATATCTTCCGGGTTTGGAATAACACGTTTTTTATATTTGGAATGAATTTTCTGGTACAACTCTGTTGTTTCTTCCAGAATTTCATTTAAATAAGAAGGGAAAAACTGGTATTCATCCCAGAAAATCAGACAGTTTTCATGATCGAAATATTCCGGGAAAGTTTCTACTTTTGGTAACAGAAGTGAAACATCCAGTTCGATGCCTTCATAGAAACCATCTTTGTGAATTCTCTCCCAGAGCTGCTCTTCTGTTTCGATATCATGCAGCGAAAACTCGCGGGAAGGAATAAGTGTAATTAAATCCAGTTCTTCACCGGTGGAACGCTGTGAACTTACTGAAAAAACTCTGATGGATTCTATTTCGTCACCAAAAAACTCTATACGAACCGGCTTGCTTAAGCCGGGACTGAACACATCGATAATTCCACCACGACGGGCTATTTCACCCACTTTGGAAACCTGGAATTGATTTTCATAACCCATTCCCACCAGGTTAGAAACCAATACATCCGGATT
>JACNIV010000160.1:8016-21542 GCA_014382915.1 Candidatus Cloacimonadota bacterium
GGTTGCGAATTTGTGAATTGCGGTTTTAGCGTCAAGGATTTAGCCGCTAAAAGGCACAAAATTAAATTGAAGTAGAGTTGGTTTGCATCAACCCTATGACTTACAGCAGTATTTATATCTTATAAAAATTTCGTTTTTTTATCTTAGGCCATAAGTGTTCACGAAATTTATTTCTACACAGTACAAATTTAATTACCACTATTATTATAAATAAAGTTCCTGGAAATGGATATGTTATTAACCACAAATAAAATGGTGATCTAATTACTACATTTTGTCCATCATCTCGATTATAGTATATATAAGTACCAAAAAAGGTGTGTATAACCTTGACTCTTTTATCACTTTCATAAGGATATAAAATCATTAATTCTCTAAAGTAAAACCTATCCATAGGTATGGATTCAATTAATTCACCGGTTAATGAATATTTTTCATATATTTGAGAACGACTTCTAAATGCATGAATAATTTTATTTGTAAATCTAATTGTAGCACCACCTCCAAGATTCCAACCCCTAATATATTTACCATCTGAATTATAAACATGAATTCTGCTATATGTACTATTATAGATATATAAATTGTTATTTTTGTCTACAAAGTTTTCGTGAATTAAACCAAATGGAAACTTAGCTTTTAAAAGATGTTTATTTGCTTTATACAAATATTCTCCTGAAATATGTATAAAAATCAACCCCAGTATAGCAGCTATAGCTATTGTTCTATAAATTAATTTTAAAGCGAAACGTATCTGTTTCTTCATTTTATCATTCTATGGATATACTGTACCCAAATGATAATACCATGAAAGCCCTGGTCCAGTATTATAGAATCCTAATGAATTTGTATAAATTCCAGTTGGTTGAAAAAATCCTGTAATATCAATTGAGAGAGATATCCCAATTATATCACCCAATGAAAAACTTGCAAATAAAAGAATTATGTATATCCTTTTCATCATATAGACCTCTTTAAGTTTTCTTCCTCGCTGCATAGCTCCTGCTTTGCAGCGTTTTTCTTTTCAACTCAAGCTGATTGCGTTTCTTTTTAAAGGTTACCAAGCAGGGGCTTGGTAACCAGAGTGAGATGAAAGAAACCTTGAAAAGGTCTCTCTCAAGAGTTCGTGTATTGTTGACCCTTTCAAGGTTAATGCATGAGATAACCCTTTTTTATTGACACCAGTATTCCGCAAGAAACATTGAACTACATGATGGAATTTGCAAAAAAGGATTTCAAAGAACTGAATATTCCTGAGCAATCAGGAATTTTCACTTTTTCCGATGCAGAAAAAAAACTGTATATCGGTAAAACATCCAACCTCAAAAGGACACTTAGCAATATTTTATCTTTGAACCCGGATAATGAAATACTGTTTAAACTGGTATCTCTCACCGAAAAAGTAAGTTTTACTGAATATCCTTCACTCTTCCTGACTCTGGTAGAAGAAAAGAAACTGCTCGATAAATTTCAGCCTGAACATAACGTGCTATTAAAACCGCATTTGGATTATGTTTACCTGGGGATAGATTTTATCGGAGTTCCCTACTTCAAAGTTGTGGAAAATACGCAGGAAAATCTGTATTATCTTGGTCCTTTCAGAGATCGCTTTTTTGTGTATGACCTGCTGGATACGATGGGAGAGCTTTTCCAATTCCCTGTTTGTGAAGATGAAAAATATCCCTGTCAAAGACTGAAAGATAAGAAATGCTACGGCTGGTGTGTGAAAGAGAATACTGAAATCGGGAAGGTAATAGTTGATTCTTATCTGCAGGTGAATAAAAAACTTACAATAGAATTGAAAGCAAAAAAGGAAGAACTTTCCGATGACCTGCAATTTGTAAGAGTAGAGCAATTGAAAAAACGGGTTACGATAATAAAAAAATTTTATGATCAAATCAAATTTCTTCACACCACCAAAAATCTGGATCTGGAATTGAATATTGAAGAAACTACGATCACAATTAATAAAGGTATGATCTCTGAAATAAAAGACGGTTTAACTTTCTTTCATTTTCCCGAAATTTCACCCCAATACCGCGATAAAGAACTGCTGGCATTTGATAAAGAACAGCTCTCTGAAAGATGGATAATTTACAGTCATCTGCAAAAAAACAGAAAAAAATATCTTGATAAAATATATAAAAACTCAGTTTCGGAAATGATAAAGAAACTGCAATAAATGCAGCGGAGTAAAATAGATGAAGAAAGTTGTTCTGGTTGTAGATGATGAAGCAAGTGTAACAGAATATCTCAAATTGGATCTGGAAGAGCATAACCCGAACATCAAGGTTATATGCCAGAACACAGGCTATGAAGCTTTGAAAGAAATAATGGAAGGTTCTGTTGACCTGTTACTTACCGATATTGCCATGCCCGATATGGACGGTTATGAGCTTTATTCCCGTGCCAAAGATTATGATAAAAACCTGACTATTATTATGATGACAGGTTTTGGTTACGATCCCGGTCATGCTGTTGTCAAATCTCGCGGAGATGGCTTGCGGGATGTAGTTTTCAAACCGTTCGATATTCAGAAACTCAGCGATTTAATTCAGAAAAGAATTAGAGGAGAATGATACGAAAACCCGGAAAATCCTGATACTTCTAATATTCTGCTGCCAGATTAACCCTCTTTTTTCTAATGTTAAACATAACCGCATCACATACGAGAATCTAATTCTTTTTGTTCATGAACAAGATGTAAGATCGGTATCGATTTTAGTTTCCCAATTCGATAAAGATATCAGGAATTTACAGAAAACGGTCGGTTCCTACCTGGATGAACCTGTTAATGTAATGGTAGCTGCCGATGAAAAGGAATATCAAAGCTGGACAGCAAAGAGTTCGGCTATTATGGAATTCAGCCTGGCTTTTTACAATAGCAATAATAACACAATCTACACCAGGAATCCTGCCAGGTTAAAAAGCATTAAAGCTATTCGGCGTATTTTGCTTCACGAATATATTCATCATTTTGTACATCATTTCTGGAAGAATCCGCCGCTCTGGTTCAACGAAGGAATGGCGGTTTATTTTTCCGGTGATATGGGATTTGACCGCGAATTGAATTTCGCCCGAAACTACATTCTGGGAAATTCACGTACATTAGAGCAGATGAAATATTCCTATCCCAAAAACAGGATAGAATGGGAATCTTTCTATGCTAAATCCGGGCTTGCAGTAAAGTACCTTTATACAAAACGCCGGCACGAATTTTACCGATTGTGGGATTATTCCAAACCTAACAGGAATTTCAATTCTGCCTTCCTGAAAAGTTTTTTCTTTACGCCAAAAGATTTCTCCGCTTTTTTTGAAGAGTATGCCAAAAGTCATTTTCGGGCAGAGATACTTCTGGCATCCACCGGTATCATCTGGGGTGTTTTGCCATTGTTGCTTATTGCCGGAGTAATACGGAAAAAGATCAAAACCCGGAAAGTTGAAAAAGAGTGGGTTCAAGAAACAGAAGAAGAGGATGATTTTGATGAGTAACAACATGTGATATTTACACTGATATATGAGGGAAAATGAAAGATTTTGATATGCTGTTAGAGATCATAGAGAAACTACGGAAACCGAAAAAAGGCTGTCCCTGGGACATCAAGCAAACTCACGAATCGCTTATTCCCAATTTTATAGAAGAGCTTTATGAATCCATCGAAGCTATTGAAAAGGAAGATTTCGAACATCTTTCGGAAGAACTTGGCGACCTGATGCTGCACATCGTGATGCAAACGCAGATAGCAAAAGAGAAAGGTGAATTCAATATGGAAAAGGTTCTGCAGAAGATCAATAATAAACTCATCAGAAGACATCCGCATGTATTTGGTGATGGTGAAGCTACCGATGCTAATGACGTGAAAATGAACTGGGAACGGATAAAATTCGAAGAAAAAAAGAGATCACGGACATCTGCTATCGACGGAATTCCCAGAACAATGCCGGCTCTCATAATAGCGCAAAGGATGCAGGAAAAAGCTGCTTCTGTGGGTTTCGACTGGCCGGATGTAGAACCTGCTATCGGGAAGCTGGAAGAAGAAGCCGTGGAATTTCGTGAAGCTTTTCGAAACAAAGATATGGAAGAGATGCAAAATGAACTGGGTGATATGCTTTTCTCTATCGTTAATATTTCCCGTAAATTAGGTTTCGATACTGAAACCGCTCTTAAAAAAACGATCAGGAAATTCGAAACAAGGTTTAAAAAAGTGGAAGAATATTATCAAAAACAAAATAAAAACATGCTGAACGCCAGCCTGGAGCAATTAGATGAGATCTGGGAAATTGCCAAAAAAAGCGAGTAAAAGACATCGAATAATAACCGCCTATTTTATCATAGGCAGTGTTATCCTGATATTTGCGTTTATCTGGTACACAAATCTTCTGTTACAAGATATAAGAAAAGATATACAGATCGTACCCGACCTGTATTCAAAGTTCCTGGGATTACCCGCAGATGTGAATATGGAATACTTCCTGTTCCAATATTTCATGGATGAGATCATCCCGCGTATAGAGTATCCCATCATTCTTACGGATAGCTTGAAAATCCCTTTCAGTTGGGAAAACATCGATATCGAAAAAATAAAATTTTCACAACTTCCTATACGTAACCAGCAAAAACTTCTTTCTATGGTCAAAAAAATGGAAAGCCATCAATCTGTTATACCTCTGAAATTTAATAAGGAAGATGAAAAGGTTTTCAGTTATGTTTTCTATGGCGATTCCAAAACTATGACCAGATTGAAAATGATGCCATATATTGAAATGGTCGTTATTGTTATTTTCGTTCTGCTGGGGGTGTACGGAATTTTTGCTATTAAAAGAAATGAGCGTGATCTTCTCTGGGTGGGATTAGCCAAAGAAACGGCTCATCAGTTCGGCACTCCGCTTTCTTCCCTGGGCGGCTGGCTTAATATTTTGTCCATGAAGCTGGAAGAAAATGGAAATAATCCCGAAATGCTGATGATGCTGGAATACATGAATGCAGATGTAGACCGTTTGAGTAAGATCGCAGGCCGTTTTGGGAAAGTTGGTTCCGTAATAAAACGGCAATCTTCCAACCTGCATAATATCATTCTGGATACTATCGGTCATTTTCAACACAGGCTGCCCACAATTTCACAAAAGATAGATATAAAATTTGAAAGTAAGATCGAAAATAAAGATATCCTCGTCGATCCCGACTTGATTAAATGGAGCCTGGAAAACATGATCAAAAATGCTATCGATGCCATGCAGAGCAAAGATGGCACAATACACATTAAAGCTTTTTCTCAGGGCAAAGAAACTTATATTCGCATCAAAGACGAAGGTGTAGGTTTACCAAAATCGATGCATAAACGCATATTTTATCCGGGAATTACCAGCAAAGAGCGCGGCTGGGGACTGGGATTAAGCCTGGCAAAAAGAATCATTGAAGAATTTCATAACGGAAAGATCAGGGTATTGGAAAGCGATATCGATAAAGGAACAACGTTCGAGATCGTACTTCCGGAGGTGTGAAATGTATATTCTATCACGAGAAGAAATGTATTATCTTGATAAATACACAATAGAAAAAATTGGAATTCCCGGTAAAGAACTGATGGAAAGTGCCGGTAAGGGCTGCAGTGAATTTATTCATCAGAAGCTTCTGAAACCTCATAGCAAAGTAGCAATTTTCTGCGGAAGCGGTAATAATGGAGGAGACGGTTTTGTTATAGCACGTTATTTGAAAAACTGGGGTTACAAAATAAGCATTTTCCTTTTGGGAAATCCCGATAAAATGAGCCCGGAAACTCTTGAAAATTACGAATCCTGCCGGGATTTGAAGATAGATATCACTCAAATTAATAATGCTGAAATTGAATTGTCTGAATTTGACCTGATCGTAGATGCTATTTTTGGTGTTGGTCTACAAGGAACTATCAAAGGCTGGAGTGCTGATCTGATCGAAAAAATTAATACTTCAGGGAAAACTGTAGTTGCTATCGATATTGCCAGCGGAGTGGATACTAACACAGGACAAGCAGAAGTTGCCATAAATGCAGATCATACTTTGACGATGGCAAATTTCAAATATGGACATTTCCTGGAAAAAGGTAGGGAAAGAAGCGGAAAGGTTAAAGTTATTGATATCGGTGTACCGGGTGAACTCTACGAAAAATTTCCTCCCAAAGCAAAATTGATCACGGATGAAAATGTAAAATATCCGGAGCGTTCTCCACTCAGCCATAAAGGAGATTACGGAAAGGTGGGAATAATTGCCGGGTCTCCCGGTTTTTCCGGTGCAGCGATAATGGCTTCCAGGGCTGCATTACGTTCCGGTGCAGGATTGATAACTCTGTTTCACCCGGCAGGCATGGAACTGATATTTGAAACACAATTACTGGAAGTTATGACATACACAATCCCCAAACTCCCCTTCAGCTTGTCACGGCGAAGTGAAACGAAGACGGAAAGGGGAGACAAAGAGGGGTTTTTCAAAAAACTCAACTCAATGGATGTCCTTCTCGTCGGACCCGGTATTGGTACTTCCAACGAAACAGTGAAACTTGTAAAAACAATTCTACAAAAATGGAATAAACCACTGGTAATCGATGCTGACGGTCTGAATATCTTATCGGAAAACGAGGACATCCTGAAAATGATCTCAGGTAAACCTGTTATCCTCACACCCCATATCGGAGAGTTTGCGCGGTTAACTAAGAAAGAAATCTCTGAAATTTTAACTGATCCTCTTGAAGAATTAAATAACTTTATTAAGAAATATAAATGTAACATTCTTCTTAAAAGTGCTACTACTGTTTTTGCTGATGGGGAAAACTTTATTTTTGATATTTCAGGGAATGATGGACTTGCCACTGGTGGCAGTGGAGATGTGCTGGCTGGAATAATTGTATCTTTCTTGGGACAGAAGCTTCCGCTTGAAGATGCAGCTATCTCGGCTTCCTACCTGATGGGAAAAACTGCTGAGAAACTAGCAGAAACCCGCAAACCTGCTTCCATCATTCCTTCTGATATTATTGAAGAGATTTTTAAATATTGACATTTTCCCGAACTTAGTTACTTTAAATTTATAAATGTTAGAGGTATTTATGAATAATAAAAGACAACAAATTGATAGAATTATTTCTTTGGCCAAGCAATATAATGTTACACGATTATTATTATTTGGAAGTTTTTTAGAAAATGATAGCAAAGCAAATGATATAGACTTGGCTTGTGATGGTGTTGTTGGCTGGAAGTTATATGAACTTGCTTCTAAAATTGAGAATGAATTAAATATTTCGATTGATCTTGTTCCATTAACACCATCCAATAGTTTTACAAATTATATTGCTAAAAAAGGAAAAGCATTAATATGAAATTAGAAGATTTAAAACAAGAAATTGAAATAGAATTAGATTTTATCGAATCAATAATTTCTGAGTTATTATCAATATTGGAAGATATTGATAAAGAAGAACCTTCTATCAGAGAAATAACTGCTGCCGGTGCTTTTCTCTCTCAATTTTATAATGGAATTGAAAATATATTAAAACGAATTAGCAAGTATTATAAAATCATATTACCAGAAGGCGAAACCTGGCATATTGAATTATTTCAAAGATTTAATAAACCGTCATTTAAAAAATTACCTGAACTATTTGATGAGCAATTATCAATATCTCTGGCTGCGTATCGTAAGTTCAGACATGTTTTCTTTCATGGTTATGGATTCCAATTAGATTGGATTCGTATGCAAGAGGGAATAGAAAATATTGAAAATGTTTATAGACAGTTTAAAAAAAATATTTATACTTTTCTAAGTCGAGAAATACAGAGAGATAGAAAATAAACAATCCAGGAAATAATATGCTTAGAAACAAGTATGTGTTAACTGGCGGCAGCGGAGATGTTCTGGCCGGGATCATCGTTTCGTTCTTAGGTCAGAAACTTTCACTCAAAGATGCTGCCATCTCGGCTTCCTTTCTGATGGGAAAAACAGCTGAGAAAATAGCAGAAACCCGCAAACCAGCTTCCATCATTCCTTCAGATATTTTTGAAAATATATTTAAATATTGACAGAGTAAGCAATTTCTCGTTTTTTATTTTTTGTAATTTTAATCACAAAGGATAAGCATGTTAGAGAATAGCGGGATTTTAAATAATTACTCACTTTCAGACAAAGAACTGTCTACTGTTGATAAATACCGTAAGCTCCGTGAAACTTCCGTACTCACCATCATGTTCACCGATATAAAAGGATTCACCCGTTTATCAGAGGAAAAGGGTGAATCTTTCTCGATCAATATCCGCCAGACCCATGACGATATACTGGTTCCCATAATTGAAAAGAACAACGAAGGATTGATAGTCAAACACATCGGGGATTCGATCATGGCAGTTTTCTCGGAACCTTCTACTGCTGTTGCCCGGGCCATAAAGATCCAGCAGGAATTAAATCGTTTCAACCGGGGAAATCCCGATAAAATTAACATTGATATCCGCATTGGTCTGCATATGGGACAGGTAACAGTGGAGAACAATATCAACCTGGATCTGTTCGGCAGACATGTAAACCGTGCATCTCGCGTGGAAGGATTGGCAGACGGTGGTCAGATTTATATGACCTATCCCGTTTTTGACAGTGCAAAAGGCTGGCTGAGTCAGCATCTGGTTGATTCGATTATCTGGAAAAAACATGGCAGCTACTTCCTGAAAGGGATCAAAGACCCGATCGATATCTATGAAGTTACCGACAGCAAAATAACTCAACCCAAACCACCTGTTTCCGGCAAGAAGAAAAGAGTAATTCCGCCTTTTGGAATCGCTTTGCTGCTTTTATTGATCGGGGCTGCAATCACAATTGGCGTAATGCAGTTCCAAAAAACATCCGTCTGGCTGGTGGATTTCTGGCCTACGGAAGTATATTTTAATAAAAGTGGCGAAAGACTTAACCTGGATAATAACCCACCCGGCAAAACCAGAAAAATCCTGAATCAGGTAAAACCGGGAGATTATATTTTGTATTATGATGTTAGTCGCATGGTTCGTTATTATGCTTCGGTAAGCATCAAGAGAGGAAAAAATCACATCAAACCGGATTTCAAAGAACACCGCCTTCCCGGATCATATAGAACATTATCTCTGAACGAAAAAAATGACTACGAGGATATAACTCTTGTTTCTCAGATCAAAGATTATTCAATCTTTAATGATAAGAATAATGAGGTTTTTTATACAACAGAAATTAATTATTCATTAAAGGGAAAAAGAACTTCTACAGATCCTGATGAATTTACTTTTACGGTTAAATGGACACTTAATGTAAATGGCAAGATAATAAGTACGGATACAAGAACATCAACATCAACCGAGAAAGAGAGTTTTGTGATCTATGAAGATGAACTTCATTATTATGAAGTTATTTATAATTTGGGAGTTGGTACAAACAGAAACAACGCCAACTTTGAAATAAGACCGGGATTTTTTAAAATTTCACGAGAAGATTAGATAAGTTTTATTATAGATTAAATATAAGTAAAAAAAGCTCTACGCGTTGTAGAAGAAGATATAATTGTAAGCAGAATTATTAGGCTTGAGGGGGCTCTATGAAAATAAGTAATCTTATAGTATTTTTCTTTATTTCCACAATTATTACAGCCCAGAATGTTGTTATCAATGAAGTCCTTTATGATCCTGAGGGAGCTGATACCGGTTACGAGTGGATCGAACTTTTCAATGCAGGAAATCAGGCAGTTGATCTGGAAAATTGGAAACTGCAGAAAGGCGGAAGCGAATTTGTAGATCAGTTTACTTTTCCATCGATAATAATTGAACCTGATAGTTTTCTTTTGATCGGAGAAGAGTTTGTTCCTGATACAGATATTACCACATCTCTTGCCTTTCAAAATGGTGGTTCCGAAACAGATGGTATTCGAATCGTTTCTGCAGATTTATTGTATACCGATACTGTTCTGTATGATTCTCCCAACACAAATAATCTTCCAGACGATACAGGTTCTCCCGGCATTTATTTTGCTCCAGATGTTTCAGAGGGAAATACCCTGGCGCGTAAACATGATGGGGAAGATACCAGTAATTGCGAACTGGATTTTTTCGAATGCGAAGACCCTACTCCGGGAGCAGCCAATTTTTATCCGGTAGATTTGGAAATATTGATTGTGCAAATAACTGAAATAGAGGGTAGTTACTGGCTTGAAATACAGGTTTTTAATTTATCCACAGAGATTGTGGATAACTTAGCTGCAACGCTGGAAATATCGCTAAATGATAGCCTTTTTGGGACTTATAGCCTGCCAGAAATCCCACCGGAAAGTTTCATCAATTTTAGCAGTGAGTTAGGAAATCTAGATGACGGTTACCAAATCATTGAAGCAGAAGTTATCTACTATTATGATAACAACTTAGAAAATAATTTGTCCACGACTTCGATTATAATTGGGAACTCACCGCTGGTTTTAAATGAGATAATGTTCCGGCCTGCAACCACGAATCAGGAGTGGATCGAGATATTTAACCGAAGCGCTTGTGGATATGTTGTGGATAACTGGGCAATAATTGATGCTGGCGGTGGTCAAATCCGCTTCTCATGTACAATTACGGCAAATGACTTTTTTGTAGTATGCGCAAACACAGATTTGATGTTACAGGTTTATCCCGATATCGATATAGCTAAAGTTGTGGAAGCTTCTCAATGGACAACCCTAAATAACACGGAAGAAAGCCTGAATCTTGTAGATGAATATTACACCAGTTTTGATTCTACGTTTTATGAAGGAGACAATTGCCCTTCTGATTTTTCGATAGAAAGAGTCAATCCATTCCATGATGAGAATATTACCTGGCTGGTTTCACTGGATAGTCTGGGAACACCGGCATTACATAACAGCGTTCTTCCGATTGAAAAAGACTTGGAACTTACATTAATTAATTCTGGTTTGCAGGGAGATCAAATTGAACATTCTGTTCTAATTAAAAATATAGGATTGGAAATAATACCATCAGTAATTTTTTCATGTTCTACAACTTTAGACGGAGAAGAGACAGAAATTGAAATTTTCCAGGATGAAGTTACACTGGATGATAGTTTATTATACGAATTCTTTACGGAAATACCAACAGCGGGTTACACAACTTTTATATATGAAATTTATTCTTCAGAGGATTTGAATTCTGAAAATGATAGGGATTATAATTTTTATAACAACAATGCTCTTCCTTTTGTAATTAACGAAATAATGTACGATCCGGATGGTGAAGAACCGGAATGGCTGGAGATAAAGATTAATAATTTTATTCCACATCTTGAAGAAATTTCCATAGTTGTTGATGAAGATACACTACTTCTTCCTTTTTCGGAAAGCGACTATTTCCTTATTACAAGTTCGGAAGAAGATGCTCAATTCCTGCAGACAAATTACGGCTTAGAGGAAAATGTTATTTTTACAGGATTGGGTTCGCTTTCCAACGAAGGAGAACAATTAACACTGCTGGATAAAAATGAAAACCTGATTGAGAGTTTCTTTTTCCTGCCGGAGTGGAACGATGAATTAGACGGAATTTCCATAGAGAGAGTAAATCCATATTTACCTGCCACTGAAGAGAATTGGGGACCTTCAGTTGCAGGCTGCACTCCCGGAGACATAAACAGCATTTATGTGGAATTGCTGCCCACTGCGGCAAGACTTTCTGTGAACCCCAATCCATTTTCTCCCTACAGAGACGAAAGAACAATTATAAGTTTTAAATTACCGGAAACAATTAGCACAGTCACCATCAGGATATTTGATTTGAAAGGAAGATTGGTGAAAAAGCTTGTTGATCAAACGCTGCAAGCATCTGAAGGTGAGATCATCTGGGATGGTCGGGATGCAAACAGTAAAAATCTTCCTGTGGGAGTTTATATCCTGCTTTTGGAAGCAACTTCCCGGGAATCGGAAAAAACATACAGGAAAACCACAACAGCGGTAATTGGAAAATAAGATTAAATTGAGGAGTGTTTATGTACGGAAGAACAATTTCGTATGCTATTCAGGGGATCGATGCCCAGCAAATAACAGTAGAAGCAGATGTTAAAGGTGGATTATATAAATTCAACATTGTAGGATTGCCATCTAATTCTGTGAAGGAAAGCCGGGATAGAGTATCGGCGGCGATAAAGAATTCCGGTTTTCGTTTTCCCACTCATCGTTATACAGTAAACCTGGCTCCGGCAGACATTAAGAAGGATGGAGTTGCACTCGATCTGCCCACGTCTCTGGCTTTGATCCAGGCTTTACATCAGATAAAAACAACAAAGATGGAAAAATACGCGCTTATTGGCGAAATGTCTCTGGATGGTGCTTTGCGTCCTGTTCGTGGAGTACTTCCCATTGCCGTTGCCTGCTGGAAAGATGGCATGGACGGTCTTATATTACCTTATGAAAATGCACGGGAAGCTGCAGTTATAGAAGAACTTAATGTTTACCCGGCTACATCTCTAAATGAGGTTGTAAACTTTCTGGAAGATAAGATCGAGATCGAACCGTTCAAAGTTAATATAGAAGAAATCTTTAAAATATTAAATGAGAGTCCGGTGGATATGTACGATGTGAAAGGACAATTCCATGTGAAAAGAGCTTTGGAGGTTGCTGCTGCCGGTGGGCATAATGTTCTCATGATCGGTCCTCCCGGTTCCGGGAAAACCATGTTAGCACGCAGGATTCCAACGATATTACCCGAATTAACCCTGGAAGAATCTTTGGAAACTACAAAAATTCATTCGGTTGCCGGTTTCATTAACAGCAGGCAGGGAATAGTTGCAGAACGGCCTTTCCGCTCTCCGCATCATACTATCAGTGATGTAGCTCTCATTGGTGGTGGAAGTTATCCAAAGCCTGGCGAAGTTTCTCTTTCTCACAACGGAGTTCTTTTCCTGGATGAATTACCAGAATTTAAAAAATCTGTTCTGGAAGTTCTACGCCAACCCCTGGAAGATGAAGTTGTAACAATCTCACGAGCAACCCAAAGCCTGGAATTCCCTGCCAAATTTATGATGGTTGCTTCCATGAATCCCTGCCCATGCGGTTATTTTGGCAGTAATGTGGAAAGCCATACCTGCTCCTGTCCCATTGCCAATATTCAGCGTTACCGTTCCCGGATATCCGGTCCGCTGCTGGATAGAATAGATATTCATGTGGAAGTGCCTGCTGTAAAATATGAGGAACTCAGCGGACTTCCCACCGGGGAAAAATCAATCGATATCCGTAAGCGGGTTAATAAATCCAGGGATATACAACTGGAACGTTTTAAGAAAGAAAAGATCTACAGTAATTCTCAGATGAATCCCAAACAGATACGCAAACATTGCCAATTGGATGAGGATAGTAAGAACATTCTGAAAATGGCAATGGATAAAATGGGACTTTCCGCCCGAGCTTACGACCGCATCCTGAAAGTGTCACGCACAATTGCCGATCTGGAAGGTAACGAAAAAATTACGGTAGCTCACATCAGTGAAGCAGTACAATACAGAAGTCTGGACAGGAAGTTCTGGGAGT
>JACNIV010000161.1 GCA_014382915.1 Candidatus Cloacimonadota bacterium
TGTTTCTTCTGAATCGTCTCGATGCATATCATTCAAACCGTGTAACATTCAATAATTGAATCACATTTGCTGATGAATATTTCCAATCTTCAGGATTGTAAACATAACTCTTTTTCACAGGGTTTTCTTCTACATATTTCACCTTTTGATAAAAGAAATCTTCTGTCTGAATTAATTCTGGAAAATTTTTGTTACGCCAAATATGGTAACCATCTTTAAATTTAAATAAACGCAATACATCAGGTTCTGTTAACAGAAGATCATCCTTTAATTGATGAGATGTATAGCTTTTAAAAGAGCGAAGAAAATCAACACTGTCTTCAATTTGAAATATCAGATGAATATGGTTTATCATAAAAACCCAGGCATATATTTTCAAATCATTGTTTTTCTGATAATACCGCAGGGCTTTTAGTAAAATTTCCCATCGGTCGTGTCGATCAAAGAGATAATACCATTTCTGTATTGTTAGAGTAACAAAGTATATTTCGTTTTTCAATTCCTGGCTGATCCTGGGTGATGGCATTATTACTCCTTTTCTTCAGATCGAGACGATCTTAACTAACCCATAGTTCAATCGAGACGAATGAACCAACTTCTTGTTCTCATGTTGGACTTCTCGTCCCGAGGAGTCCATTTGTTTCTTCTGCATCGTCTCGATGTATCGCTAAAAACCTGTCTCAGACCGGGACGGTCTGAATTAACCACTGGTTCAATCGGGACGAATGAACCAACATCAATCGGGACGGTTGAACCAACATTAATCGGGTTAAACCAACCATTTGTTCAATCCACCAACTCGGAATCAATCTTCACCAATGGTTTTCAGTGCCTTGCGTACACTATCATAATCCTCATCAGATGCTCGAATGAAGTTATCTATTTCCAATAATTCTTTTAGAGTCGCGCGATCTTCATCATCATTTGCAAATTCCAGAAGAGCATTAACGATCTTTTCTTTCATTTCCGGTGGGAAATCCTTACGGAAGGTAACCGTAGCATTTGGGATCCAATCTGTAAAACCAACTATTTTGATCTTTTCCATTACATCAGGATGAGTATCTAATACCATGTCCCGTGCATCATGGTTGCCTTCTTCACCAACCGGTGTCCAGAAAGCACAACCTACATCGGCTTTACCTCCATATACAGCAAGAACCGCCTGCGGGTGACCTCCGGCAAAGAAATATTTTCCCGGTTTGATGCCTTTCCGTATCAGCAGAGCCGAAGGATATATGTAGCCGGAAGTAGAAGCAGCATCTGTGTATGCTATTATTTTCCCTTCGATATCTTCCAGACAATTTATATTGCTTTCCGACCGGGCAATAAACTGTCCTCTGTATTTATCAAATCCTTTTCGAACAACGGTGAGAGCTACCTCGGCACCAAATTTTTGATTAGCCAGAATATATGCATAAGTAGCCAGCCAGGCAATATCCGTTTCTTCGGTTCCCATCGCTTCAATTACAGAGGCATAGCTGGTGGGAACTTTAACGTGGAAATAATAACCTGTTTTTTCTGTAATAATATCGGCGACTTCTTTTCCACCGGTAATTATCTTATCTGCTTCGATGGCAGGAACGAAATACATTTTGATCGGATTTTTTTTTGTACCAAGTTCAGCCTGCTGTCCACAGCCAAACATAAAGAGGACAGCAAAAAGTAAAATTAATTCAACAAACTTCATATTAATATTCTTACCTATGAGTTCTGCAAAACAAGAAAATATATGTCTTTCTGAGGATTAACTTACATAGGCATTCGACGAAGAATCCGTCTAAGCCGGACAAGTCTCATTATAAGAGTAGATCCTTCGTAAGAAAAATGGACAGAATTCCTCAGGATGATAAAAACACTCTATTTATACAGAACCCTTTATTCTCACCCGATTAAATCTTGAAACGTGAAGAAAAAGTCCCTCGAAATGAAAGGCTTTTTTTCCTAATAATTTTAGAAAATCTTTTCCAGTGTAATTGGTTTGCCTTCCAGCATCATTGCCTTATCGAACGTTGCCTTTGATCTTTAGTCTTTATCATTTTACCACTCCGTGTTCTCCGTGGTTAAATCTTTTTTTACATTCCCTGTAATTTCTCCCGTACTTTTGCACTCACCATATCCATGATCCATACAACTGCTGCGATAAGCCAGATGATGACCCCTACATTTTGCCAGCGTAGAAGCTGCTGCTGCTGAAGAAGAAGCAGACCAATTCCTCCACCACCTACAAAACCGACGATAGTTGCCATGCGCACATTGATATCCCACCTGTAAATAGTAAAAGCAAGATACGGTGAAATAATCTGCGGGACCACTCCAAATATCCAGGTTTGTATTGTACTCGCACCAGTTGCCTTTATTGCTTCTACCGGACCAGGATCGATATTTTCGATCTGCTCGGAATAGAGCTTGGTTAATGATGCAATCGAATGGATCATCAGTGCCAGCATACCGGCAAAGGGACCGATGCCCACCCACACACTGAAAATGATAGCCCACACGATAGCTTCGATCGAACGGAAAAGAGTAGCAATTGTGCGAATAATAATATAAACTGTATTTCCTAAAAAAGTTTTTGGCATTAAATTGCGAGCAGCAAAAAAGCTTAAAATAAAAGCAAGCGGAATAGCAAAGATCGTGGCAAGCAGTGCCAGGTAGATGGTTTCTGCCAGGGCTGTAAGACACACAATAAGAATATCCATATTCGGATTGAAAATTCCACTCATAATACCACCGGCATTCCGGAATTTAGTGAACAGTTTATAAAGGTCCACTTCTACCAGGTTCCAACCAACTACAAATGTGATGAATAGTATCAGAAAGACCGACCAACCCCAGAAAGATTTGTACCATTTTCTATCGGTTCTAATTGTGGGAAGGAATACCTTCCTGCCCGCAGATAGCCCCAGAACAAAAGATATTAATCCTGCTGCAATACCGAAAATAACTACAAAATTGCCTGGGATCGCTTTCTCAAACCAGCGATCCATCAGAAAGGAAACACATCCGAAAATATATATCCAGAACAGTAGATCGGTAAGAATTGCTTGAAGACTCAGTTTAAACTTATTTTCTTTTTTCATCTGATCTCAACCTCCTCTGCATCTTCGCCGTAAATCTCTTTGAATTTCTTCTCATCGATTTCCACGGGAGTGCCGTCGAATACTATTTTACCATCTTTTAAAGCAACAACTCGTGTGCCATATTTCCTGGCAAGACTAAGAAAGTGAAGCGAACAGATAACGGTCATGTTATCCGATTTATTCAATTCTCCTAAGTATTGCATCACGGAATCTGCTGTGGCAGGATCGAGGCTGGCAACAGGTTCATCGGCCAGGATCACTTTTGGGTTCTGCATCAATGCACGGGCAATAGCCACACGCTGCTGCTGTCCACCACTCAAATTTCTGGTTTTCTTTTCGGCAAATTCTTTCAGACCAACCCGCTTTAAGTTCTCCAGAGCAGTCTTCACATCATCTTTGTGTTGAGGAAAAGTGAGAGAATGAATAAGCGTAGAATATCCGAGCTTTCCCGTTAAAACATTGGTAAGCGAACTCAAGTTTTTTATCAAGTTAAATTGTTGAAAGATCATCGCTATCTTACGTCGAATGTAACGTAGTTTTTTACCTTTTGCCGCCACTACATTTATACCATCGATATAGATATCACCGGATGTAGGCTCGATCAGTCTATTCAAACAACGAAGTAAGGTAGATTTTCCTGAACCGGAAAGACCCAGCAGAATACAGAATTCACCTTCCTTTACTTTCAGGTCGATGCCTTTGAGGGCGTGTGTCCCTGTAGCATAGACCTTTTGCAGGTTTTTTAATTCGATCATAATTTTCATATTTATCCTTTTTTTATGACATCTTCAGGTTGGGACAACATGTTGGACTTCTCGTCCCAAGGAGTACATTTGTTTCTTCTCTTGTTCCCAAGTTTTTCTTGGGAACACAATTGAATTGGAAGTTAAACTTCCTGAACAATAACATTACGAAGTGTCCCGATAAAACGGGATAACGAGAAAACATGTAGTTCAAACGAGACGATTGAACAAACTTCTTGTTCTCATGTTGGACTTCTCGTCCCAAGGAGTACATTTGTTTTTTCTCTTGTTCCCAAGTTTTTCTTGGGAACACAATTGAATTGGAAGTTAAACTTCCTGAACAATAACATTACGAAGTGTCCCGATAAAACGGGATAACGAGAAAACATGTAGTTCAATCGAGACGAATGAACCAACATCAATCGGGACGAATGAACCAACGTCACTTCACCAAATCAGAAGCATCTTTGCCGATAGCTTTTAAAGTCTGACGAACTACTTCATAATCAGCATCGGTTGAACGTACAAAATTGTCTATGTCCAATAATTTCACTAAAGTTTCATGGCCTTCCTTAGTACTGGCATACTCCAATAATGCATCCACAATTTTTTCTTTCATATCTTTTGGAAAATCTTTGCGAAATGTAACCGTATCATTAGGGATCCAATCTGTAAAGCCAACTATTTTTATCTTTTCCATCACATCAGGATAAGTTTCTATCACAGCCCGACGCGCATCACGAGGACCATCCTCACCTTCAGGTGCCCAGAAAGTGCAACCTACATCTGCTTTGCCATCATATACAGCCAAAATGGACTGAGGATGACCTCCGGCAAAAAAGTATTTTCCCGGCTTAATGCCCTTTCTGGCAAGCAGGGCAGATGGATACATAAAACCGGAAGTAGAAGCAGCATCTGTATAGGCAATAATTTTTCCATCAATATCTTCTAAACTGTTAATTCCACTATCTGTTTGAGCTATAAACTGTCCCTTATATTTATCCAACCCTTTACGAACCGCTGTTAAAGCTACTTCAGCTCCGAACTTCTGATTTGCCAGAATGTAGGCGAAAGTTGCCAGCCAGGCTATATCGGTTTCTTCCGTTCCCATCGCTTCAATCACAGAAGCATAACTGGTGGGAACAGCAACTTTGAAACGATATCCTGTTTCTTGAGTAATATAATCGGCTACTTCCTTACCGCTGGTAACAATTTTCCCCGCTTCCATAGAGGGGACAAAATACATCTTGATCGGATTCTTTTTTGTTCCCAGCTCTGCTTGCTCAGCACAACTGAAAGTTAGTAAAATAATAAAAAGTAATAAAACTTTGATTAATTTCATTTTCATCTCCTCTATTTAATTATTCTTTTTAACTCTAACAGATCACTAATTTCAAAGGTGGGAATTATCCCACTTTCATTAATACGTTTATTTTGATTGAACCAACATGTGTCAATTCCAAAATCATTTCCACCCTTAATATCTGAAGTTAAATTATCTCCAATGAATATTGCAGATTTCTTGTGGGGAAGCTTACTAAAGATATGTTTAAAAAATTCTTTATTTGGTTTGGGAAAGCCGATCTCTTCCGAAATAAATATATGCTGGAAATATTTTGCCAGATCAGAACCTGCAAACCTGGGATTTTGAACATTGGCAAGGCCGTTTGTAGCCAGAGCAAGTTCACATTTCCCATAAAAATGTTTAACGATCTCTTCTGCCCCCTCCAGCAGATGAGTCCCCTGGGAAAGATAGTTCAAATATACAGGGCTTATTTCTACGGGATCGAGTGATAGTTTCTCCTGTGTAAAAAACCTGTGGAACCGTTCTAATCGCAATTTTGTGGAAGTGATCTTTTTCTCCTCAAATTCTTTCCAGATCGCCAGGTTGATTTTTTCATATTCTTTATGTAGATAAGTTAGATTTTCATGAATCCCAAATTGACGGAATGTTTTATCGAAGGCTTCGTGTTCTGCCCTGGTGAAATCGTAGAGTGTGCCGTCTGCATCGAAAAGAATTAACTTATAGTTCATTTATCCCACCTCGTTACTAATCCCCTGATTAGTTACGTATGATGTATCCTGCTCCATTTCAACGTTCCCAAAAAGGACTTTGGGAACAAGTAATCTTCCTGCTATTTTTAAAATTGTTGATACAGAATTTGGGGATTTAAAGTCAATTGAAAATTATTTATTTAGTCAAAACTAACAAAATCTATTTATAATTAAAAAAAGAAAGAATAGAAATTGATAGACAAATTGAAAGAATTTCTAAATATATTATTCATGCTTGGAAAAATTGTTATTACAATCATTATTATTCCTTTACGTGCTGTAGTTCTATGGGTATTAAGCGGTCTTGGAGCGGAGCAACACAGCTACATCAAAGCTCTTATCGTAACTGTAATTATTTTTATCACTTATATGTTATTAAGCTTTCTAAACTTCAAAGGATTTCATGCTTCGATTTTAAGTTTCTTTTTTCAGGGATTATATTTCAAGATTATTTTCTCATTTTTGATTATAAAATTGATCTATAAATTTGATTGGCGTTCAATGATTATGCTCTTTATTTTATGGTTTGTTATCCAAATACCTATCAATATTTTGCAAAGTAAATTGTTATCTGCAATTTTTTAGACACGTATTAAACAATATAATTGTCATCCATCCCGATACGGAAACAGGGACCGCCTTATGAAAAGTATAGCGGAATAAGAATCTATTCAACCAATTTATCTTCCAGTTCTTTTATCTGTTGTTTTAAATTTTCTATGCGTTTTTCCTTTTCCTGAAGTGTTTCATTGAATTTATTTTTCACGATATTATCATAAGCCAGGATGAATTTAAGAGAAAGTTTGATCTTATTTGCCAGTTTTGTAAGTGCTTCCTCATCTTTTTTACTATAGGTTGTTCCGTCGTTCTTTTTACCAAGAGTCAGGAACCATTTATGTTCCAGATCATGAATAATCGGAATGATCAGTGCAAAGCTGGCGATCTCCTGCTGATTTTCATTCAAAGGACCGTAATTGCGGATCATCCTGTTTTCAAGCAAATAAAGATGAATATCTTCTACTTTGGAGTTTTCTTCAATATCGCTTCCTCTGATTTCGTTGTATTTATAACTTTTCATTTCCTTATCGTAGGAAACCAGAGCAACTTTTGTAATAGGAAGTCTCTGAATTAAATTCTCACATATATATTCTTCAAATCCCTCGATAACACTTTCTCCAGTCAAAGCATCTGTAAAAGTTTCTGTTTTCTCCAAGAAATCAAGATCAGATGTGTTCAATTTGTTATCTACAAATTTTTCCACACGATTTCTTACCGGATTAAAAAAGGCAAGAAGTCCGATCGTAGCTGGGATCCCCGCAATAAATTCTGAACCTACGAATCTTCCAAAAAGCGATTGTAAAAGCTCTCCCAATGAATAATCGATCAAACCAAAAAAAGCTATGAAGAAAACACCGATGATCGAATATATCATAGTACTTCTTATTTTTATATCGAGTGTAGTACCGGTGAGCAAACCCCAGGTAAAAGAACCAAAAAACCATAGAATCCCTATAAAAAAACCGAGAAGTGAAATTAACAGTAAAACCACTATTACACCTGTTTGAATATTATGAATTCCAAACTGCACCGACCCGTTTACACCAAAATAAAGTTTCAATATGGCTGCCAACAGGATTATAGCGATAATAGATACAAGAGAAATGAAAATACCTCTGAATGCATTGAGCAATCTTTTCATGGTTATGGAGCCGGTCTTTTTATATGCTTTCCATAAAATTATGAATCCGATAAATATCCAAACAACCGACCAAACATACAGTAAAACTCCCAAATTAGTTTTAATTATTAAACCTAAAAAGCAGGTAATCAAAATTAGTAAAACTGTCAGCAGATAGATTTTTATTACTTTTTTTTCCGGGTTCACTTTCTGCACTATAAAGTGATAGAATAATATACCCAGAAATCCTGAAGAAATATTCGAGATAAGTGGGGATATATCAAAACCCGGCAGGTTATCCGGACTGGATAGTAGCAATAGAAATAAAACGATTAGAATGTTCTCTTTTGACTGGCTGTATTTTAATAAAAGAAAGGAATTAAAAAAGATGAATAACAGGAAAAGTGCATTGAATCCAATGTTGATCAATTCTGAATATCTTTTATCAGGAATGGTTTGAATCGTTATTGTTTGTGTGGAAATGCTGTCTGCATAGGTATTTCAACCTCTTTTTTGTTTCCTATTACTTCGTGAATTTTCTCATTAATATCATCGATTTCGAGAATTGCAGGTGATTCATCCTGATCTGCAAATATGAAATTTATATTTCTTCCCTGGTTAACGGTATCTTCAGAAGTTTGTTTTTCAAGTTCTTCCACTATTAACGTATCTATTGCTGTTATCATCTTATTATGAAAAGTCTTTACCAAAGTGGAATCTTTAAAATTTACAGCTTTTCCATTCTCAATATCGAAAGGTAAGGTCCTTATAAAAACATCATTTTTAATAGTAATTCCCAAATTGATAAGATTCAGAAATAGAAATGTAAAAAATAGTACCCAACCTGTCTTCATTAGAATTTTATGTAAATTGTCCGTCATCTACTCCCCCGTTGGCAAAATAGTTCTTGACCAAATAAATGTCAAACCATTAAGAAAAAATCGAGGTTAATATGATCGATAGAAAAAATACAAAGATTATAAAAGTTGGAAATGTATTTGTTGGCGGAGACTACCCTGTTTCAATCCAATCCATGACAAATACAAAAACAGCTGATACAAAAAACACTATCGAACAGATAAAAGAACTTACAATGGCTGGATGTCAGATTATCCGTGTGGCTGTTCCCGATATGGAATCAGCACGAGCGATAAAACAGATTAAAGATGCTATTTCAATTCCCCTGATTGCAGATATTCATTTCGATTATAAATTAGCTCTTGAATCGCTGAAATCCGGAGTGGACGGGCTTCGTTTGAATCCTGGGAATATCGGCAGTGAGCAAAAAGTATTAAAGGTCGTGGATGCAGCGCGCGTAAGAAAAATTCCCATCAGGATCGGTGTGAATAGCGGTTCGCTTTCCAAAGAAAAACTGAAAAAATATGGTGTTACAGCAGAAGGAATTGTAGAAAGTGCTTTGGAGCATGTAGCGATTTTAGAAAAAGCGAATTACCATGAAATGAAGATTTCGGTAAAAGCTTCTTCCGTTCCTTTAACTTTGGAATCTTACAGACTCTTAAGCAAAAAGGTGGATTATCCGCTGCATCTTGGTATCACGGAAGCAGGAACGGAATTTACCGGTACAATCAAATCATCAATTGGTATCGGCACCCTGTTAGCAGAAGGTATCGGTGACACAATTCGCGTTTCACTCACAGCCGATCCGGTAAAAGAAGTGTTAGTTGCAAAAGAGATCCTCAAATCTCTGTATTTGCGAAAAGGACTAGAAATAATCTCCTGCCCAACCTGTGGTAGAAGTGAGATCGATATCATTTCACTTACCAAAGAAGTAGAAAAACAACTGAAACCATTTTCTAAACTGGATCTAACAGTTGCTGTGATGGGTTGCATTGTAAATGGTCCCGGGGAAGCACGTGAAGCAGATTATGGCATTGCCGGCGGAGAGCAGGAAGGATTGCTTTTCAAAAAGGGAAAGATCATCAAGAAAGTGCCAGAAAAAAACCTTTTAAATGAACTCATGGCAATTATCAAAGCTGATGTTCAAAAATAAATTTATCATACTTTTTTTTCTGCTGTTTATTTACAATATCTGTCCTGCAGAATTAATTGTAGGAGAGATTTTTTTTGAGGGAAATAACTTCTTTTCCGATAAAGAATTACAAAGCGCTATCCAGTCTGGTAATGGTGCTATCTTTGATCAGAAACTGTTGAATGAAGATGCAGAAACTATCGCAAATATGTATCATATAAGAGGGTACCAGAACGTAAAAGTTCATAATCCTCAGATAATTACCAAAGGCACCGAGGAGATCGATATTGTTTTCAGGATAGAGGAAATGGAGAAACTTAAGATCAATAATCTCATTCTGAATGGTAACCGATATATCTCTGAAAAAAGAATATTGGATGCGATCGATCTTAAAAACCTCTATCTTTCCGATCTGGATACTGTTCTCAAAGACATCGTTGAAATGTACACCCTAAGCAGCTTTCTCTTTGCTAGTGCAGAAGTTGACAGCCTGCTGAAAACAGATTCCTCGATAGATGCGTTCCTGAAAATACACGAAGGCAACTTTTGTGAATTCCATGATTTCAAGTTCAGGGGGAACAAAATTACTACAAATAAAACTCTTTTGAAAATTTCTCAATTGGAGGACATTGAAAAGATCACTCCACTTATTCTGGATCAATCATCAGAACTCATTCAAAAGAAAAAATTTATTAAAAGCTGTAAGATCATTCCACTGAATCATCGGCAATTACTCATCGAGGTGGAAGAAGACAGGATGAGCCTGATATCGGGCATTGCAGGGTACGACAATTCTAAGACCAGCAGCAACAAACTATCCGGCTATCTTAACCTGGAATTTTTAAACCTATACGGTACAGATCGTTCACTTTCGCTGTTCTGGCAGAGAATTTCCGCAGACAGGAATTCTATCGAACTCAATTACCACGAATCCGGGCTTCAGCGATTTCCCGTCAGTGGTGATTTTCTTGTTTTCCGCGAAGAAGTTGATTCCACATTTATAAGAACTAAATTCGATGCTGAAATCTATTATTATGATTTATTTAATAAATATGGTGTTTACATGGGAATGGAAGACATCTTTCCCGGCAGCAAACGACCCAAGATAGTAGAAAAAACCTCATTTAAAAAAGCAGGAATATTCTGGGAAAAAAATGTTACCGATTACTACCTGAATCCATCTTCCGGTTCGATATTCTTCCTGAAATATTATTATATTTTCAATCGCATAGAAAATAAAAACATTTCTAAACAGGCAGTGGAATTGAGTTTTAACCATTACTTTGGAATTTCCAATAACCTGGTGGTGGCTACGGGTGCAAATGCAAATGTACTAGAAAATAAAGCTCTTACCGCTTATGAAGTATTCGAACTGGGAGGTAGCCGGAACCTGCGTGGATTCAACGAAAACCAATTCAAAGGCTATAGAGTATTCTGGTCAAATCTGGAATTGCGCTACCTGCTATCAAGAAATTCCAGAGCTTTTTTATTTTCAGATTACGGTTACGTGCATAACGATGAAAACACTTTTGATAAATTATTCGGATTTGGTTTTGGTCTGAGAGTGGAAACCCGTTTGGGTATATTGAGACTCGATTACGGTTTCAGTTATTTTGAGGATGAACTCAGAAATCCACTTGACGGAATTATTCACTTTGGATTAGAAACAAAGTTGTGAGAGAAGAGGGTATTTGGTTTTTGGTACTGGGTGTTGTTACCCTTAATAAGAGCTTTGAAACTTGACACAAGTCGAATGATCTTGTGTTAAGTTGAACTGGAATATAGTTATGGTCGGGAAACTTAAGTCAAGATTGCTGATCCCGTTAAATATCCTATGAATTGAATTTAACGGGTTATAAAGCCAACTTAACTCAAGTTAAGCTGGTAAATTTACAGTTTTAGGATTTGTAATTTATTTGTTATTTGTTTTTTGAGATTTGGAATTTTTGAATAAGGAGGTTCAATGGACAAAAAAGGAGAATTAAAAGTTGGAGTTTACGTTGATGTATCCAACATTGCTCAGAATGGTGGATTTGGCATGCAATATGATGTTCTGCGCGAATTTGCTTGCTGCAATAATGGTGTTGCTATCCGCTTAAATGCTTATGTGGCTTTTGATGCGGAACGTTCAAAAACAAACCCTGAATACAAAGTTAAATCAGAGAATTTTCATTCCATGCTGCGGGATTTTGGTTATAAGGTGATAGTAAAAACAGTCCGGTGGTTCGTAGATGAACATGGTGTTCGTTATGGAAAATCAAACGCCGATCTGGACATGGCTGTTGATACTTTGATGCAATCTGAGAGACTGGATTATGTTCTGCTGGTAAGTGGTGACGGTGATTTTGTACAGGTGGTACGCGCACTGCAGAACAAAGGCTGCCGGGTGGAAGTGTTGGCTTTTAAAAATGTGGCTCACAATTTAAAGACCGAAGCAGACGTTTTTACTTCCGGTTATCTCGTTCCAGACCTTCTCCCCATAGAAGTGTATGATGCCAATAATGGAAAACGAATAGTAAGAGGTATCTGCTATTCCTTTTTCCCGGATAAAGGCTTTGGTTTTATGCGTTTTATGAAAAAGCTGAGCGGTGGTTTGTGGATCACCGATTCCCGTAAAAGCGAATCGCCTTACGAAACTGCTTTTGTGCACAATACACAATTTCCTGATAAAGTAGACCAATCTAAGCTTCCTAATCGTGAGATGATATTTGAATTTGAATTGAAGGAAGTGGAAGGAAAAGGTCTGCAGGCAGAAAATGTAAAACTTCTTGAAACCTGATGAGGATTTATTTGTGAATAATAAATTTGCTGTTATAGATGTAGGAACGAACAACGTTCTGTTTCTTATTGCCAGGAAAAATAACAACAAGTTGGACATCCTGCATCGTGATACTAATATCTCAGCTTTCGGTAAGAAAATGCAAGATGGGTATCTTAATAAAACAGCAATAAACAAAACAAAAAGAATACTATCTGATAATATTAATTTTGCCAGATTATTTACAGAAAATATAATAGTAGTAGGAACCAGTTGCTCACGGGATGCTAAGAATATTGATATTTTAGAGAAATGGCTGAAAAAAATATTCGGTTTGAAATACAATATCATAAGTGGGGAAAAAGAAGCTCAACTGAACGGTCTGGCCAATATTACTGAATTCAGGGAATTTAAAAATATCGTTATGTTCGATGTGGGTGGAGGCAGTACGGAATTTACCTATTTTTATAATGGTAAGATGATTTATAATCAGAGCTTGAACCTGGGCATTAGAAGACTGCATAATTCCCAAGATACAGATTATTCAGAAAGAGTGAGAACCACACAAAAGGCATTAAATAATCTTGTTTTACCCGATTTCAAAGAATTTAAAATGATCGGGATCGGGGGAACAGTTACCAGTTTGAGTGCAGTTAAACATGGCTTGCAGAAATACGATGCGGATGTGGTTCATAAAAGCTCTCTCAGAAATTCCGAGGTCAAAGAAATGTTAGACCGCTTCCGGCGTATGAGCAATAATCAGATCGCCCGCTTAATGCCTTTCGACCGCTACCGGGCTGATATCATCACCACCGGAACAATGATCGTTAAAGAGATCATGGATATATACGGAAAAGATGAAATTGTCGTGAGCGACAGAGGACTGCAATTCGGTATTCTGTACCAGGAAGAAAAAGATTTGAAGGATATGCTTTTCTAACGGGATTATCAAAATGGAAAATATATTAAAAAAACTCAAACATCAAAAGGGTGAACCGGTAGAAATAAATATAAAAGGCAAAAAAATAGGCAGAGATCATTTTACCTTTATTGCCGGACCCTGCACCATAGAAAATTATGAAGACCTGCTGAAAATTGTTAAACATCTTCAGAAAATGGGAATAAATTTCTTTCGGGGTGGTGCTTACAAGATGCGTACTTCTCCTTATAATTTTAAAGGGTTGGGAAAGACCGGGCTGGAATTTATCAAAAAAGTTGCGGATGAAACCGGCATGATATCGGTCTCCGAAATTGTTGCTGAGGAAGACGTTGATGAAATGAGTAAATACGTTGATATCCTTCAGGTGGGAACGCGTAACATGCACAATTACCGGCTGCTCTGGAAATTAGGAAAAGTAAACAATCCCATCGTTCTTAAGCGCGGCATGAGCAGCACTATCGAAGAGTGGCTGCTGGCAGCAGAACATGTTATCGAAGCTGGCAATCCGCAAGTGATATTGTGTGAACGCGGTATTCGTACCTTCGAAAATTTCACACGACATACACTGGATATTTCTGCTATTCCCGCTGTGAAAAGCCTGAGCAACCTACCCATTATTGTCGATCCATCCCACAGTTCGGGACGCCGGGAAATGATAAAATCACTCAGTTGGGCTGCTATGGCTGCGGGCGCAGATGGTCTTCTCATCGAAACGCATTTCTCACCGGATAACACAATCTGTGACAGCGAACAAACTATAGATTTTGAGATATTAGCTGAAATTTTGGAGAAAAAGGAAGAATTGCTTGGATTGTGGGGGAAAAAGTGAACTGTAAATGGACACGAAAAGTGAGGATTAGGTATTCAAATAATAATCCAGTTTATGATAAACAAATATAGATTTAGATATTTTATATGAGATGTTACTTTATTTTAGAATCCATATATTGTTTAAAACTTTTCTGAATTAATTTTCGTGCTGAGGGAAGTTCGTCATCAGATCTATATTCAGAAATACATTTTTCTAAAAAATTAATATTACTTGCAATATATTTTTTTCTTTTTCTGTTAAGATATAAAATATAGAATATTTTCTGATCTGTAATATCTATATTTTTGAACTTAGTATTATATATCTCTTTAATTTTATAATATTCCTCAACTATTTTTGCAGAATTATTGAAATCAAAATTTTCTTCACCAAAAGTCTCATTATAATGCTTATCAAAAATACGTTTTTTCTGATTTGATGCTTTTTCGGGATTACCATTTATAGAGAATAAAATTTGTCCGAACTTCTCTAAACTAATATAATAATCATAGTCTTTATCCGAAGAAGTTCCTGTATCTCCGACTTTTCTAGCATAAATAATTTTATGATCATCCAAAAATTTTTCTATCTCCAGTTGTTCATATGCAAGAGATTTTAAATCTATAACTGAAATTGCATTTTGACTATTCGTATATTCTGCAATTTTATTAGTTAATTTTGGTTCATTACTTGTTTTAAAAATTCTTATAAGTATTTCACCATCTAACAAATATTTTTGAATAGCATCTTTATTTGATTTATTAAACTCATAGATTGCTCTAAGAGTTTGCCCCCCATTAACAATTTGAAGATTCTCAATTTCTATTTTCATTTTTTTTTTTACATTAATTGTCTTCGCTTCAATTCGATCTGCTGTAATTGTAATACCATTATTGTACATGAAAAATTTAGAAGGATCATTTTTTAAAGTCTGTATGATATTATCGTTATATTTTGTTCTCCCCAAAAATCCTCTAACATTATCAAATAAGACAGCAAAGTCCAATTTTGAATCACTAAGTTTAGAAATATCTTCAAAACTATAATTATCTCTAAGTTGTGGATCTGTACAGGTTATTCTTATTAATTCAGGAATTGAAATTCTAATGATATAGGATTTCGAAGAAGATAAAAGTGTTTCTGTATAAGATAAAATAGCATCATTATCTATAACAATTTTTGCAGAAATTGGTTTGGGCCTTTTAGACATAAAATTAGAAATATCATTTAGTGTTATTGATTTCACATCCAGATCATACAGCTCTTTTAACTGTTTAATAGTCGGATCATCCTCTTTTAAGCCAATGCTTTCATTGCTTACCATATACAAATTAAGTTTCCAAATTTCGTTTGATTGAAGGTTTTTAATAATTTCATCTGCATACTTTTTTATTTTGTCTTTTATATTGGAACTATCGAAGTTTACTAATGCTGTTGTAAACTTTGTTGAAACAAAAACATTATTTAGACTTTGTTGATTTGTTCTAAATTTTTCAGAATATTTAAAATTAAATAAGTCTATTTCTTGATTTTCATCATCGATATACACTGCATCGATCCCTTGATCATTAAAAGAATTTGAAAAAACAGTTTTATTAAATTCAGTATCAGTTATCATTTCGATAAGTTGATCAATTTCTTTAATATTTGTAACACACTCTAAGATGTATAGGTAAAATCCAAATCTATATTTATCCTTCGGATTTTTTAATTCCAATTCTTTGTTTAATTCCTTTTCTAAAAGGTTATAATATTTTTCGCATTTTTGATTGATTAATTTGAATTGATTTAAACTTCCCATTTTTTATTTCCTCTTCATTGTAGTTTCAACCGATTATTAAAAATAACACACATATGTCAATCTGAAAATAAGTTAACCTTTCTATCCTGTTTTTTATACTTCACATTTTTGAGAACAAGTGTAGTATAATATCTTTTCTATCTCACAGGCCAGCCGAACGTTATTCTCTACCAGTTTAATATTTGCTTGTAGTGATCTTCCTTCGGTTATCTTTACAATTTCCGATAATAAAAAAGGTGTAAGTTCACGTCCGGTAATGTTATTCTCATCTGCTTTTTCAAGAGCAGAATCGATATACCCTTCCATTTCAGCAAAAGGAATTTCATACTTTTCGGGGATCGGATTGGCAACCAGTATTCCATTTATTAAGCCAAGTTTTATATTGGTTTTATAGATATCTGCGATCTGCCGTGGAGTATCTAATTTATCTACTTTCAGGTTACTCTGCGAAGAATAAAAAGCGGGAAATCTGTCAGTTCTATATCCGTAAACCGGCACTCCCATTGTTTCCAGGTATTCCAGTGTTTTGGATAGATCTAAAATTGCTTTGGCACCTGCTGAAACCACGATCACCGGAACCCGTGAAAGTTCTATCAGATCGTTGGAAACATCAAATGTATTTTCTGCATTCCTGTGCACTCCACCGATGCCGCCGGTGGCAAACACTTTTATTCCCGCCCAATTGGCAGCTATCATGGTGGCAGCCACGGTGGTGGCTCCCACTTTTTTGGTTGCAATGATCCTGCCAATATCACGACGAGACACTTTAGCTATATTATCTGCTTTTGCTAATAGTTCCAGGTCTTTTTGTACCAGCCCGATCTTTACTTTTCCGTCCATCAGGCAGATGGTAGCAGGAATCACACCCATCTCACGAGCAATTGCTTCCAATTTACCGGCAACTTCCAGGTTTTGCGGATATGGCATTCCATGCGAAATAATGGTAGATTCCAGTGCAATTACCGATTGTTTTTTTTTAAAAGCTTCTTTAACATCTTTACTGAATTCTAGGTATTTTTTCATCAATCGGTTCCCAGCACTTCCACTCGCATCTTTTTTACTCCATGCTCAATAAGTCCGATCTCCTGGGCTGCTGCATAAGAAAGGTCCAGATCTCGTCCTTCGATAAAAGGTCCGCGATCATTAACCAGCACTACAACCGATTTTCCGTTGTCTTCGTTGATAACTTTAAGCCGGGTTCCAAAGGGCAATGATTTATGGGCACAGGTGAGTTTATACATATCGAATATCTCACCATTAGAGGTTTGTCTACCGTGAAATTTTTCCCCGTAAAAGGAGCATACAAAATAGTAAACCTGTCCTTTTTTTACCTCTTTTAATTGAGTTTCTGGTTGTGTGGTTCCAAATTTATTATGTAATTTTCCCCTGGAAACACCCTTTGTCTCATACAAGTTTCCACTAGAACATCCGATTATTATAAGCATCAACAAAAATGAAGTAAAATATTTCACAACAACCTCCGGCATTTAATAGACTTCTACAAAATTGCTTCCAATCACTATTTTGTCTATTAATTTTTCCTGTTGACAGAATAAGCTCTGAAAACAAGTTTAATATAAAAATTTTTAGGATAATTAATGGATAACACTATAATCGAATATTTTTTGAGTTTAATAAAGATCGATAGTGAATCGAAAAACGAAAAAGCTGTTGCTGAAAAACTGGAAAAGGATCTAGAAGAATTAGGAGCGGAGGTGCTCTTTGATAATGCTCACCAGAGAACAGGCGGCAATGTGGGAAATCTTTATGCCTATATCCCGGGCAGCATCAACAAACCTCCCATTCTTTTCTGTGCACACATGGACACGGTAAAACCCGGAAATGGCATTAACCCGCAGATCAAAGATGGTTTGATCACTTCAGATGGAACAACCATTCTGGGAGCTGATGATAAATCCGGTATTACAGAGATTATCTGGGCAATTAAAGAACTAAAAGAATCCGGTGAAAAACATGCACCGGTGGAAATCCTCTTCACAATCTCTGAGGAGATCGGACTGAAGGGTGCAAAACATCTCGATTATTCCCTGATAAGATCAAAAACAGGTTATGCACTTGATAGCCACCAGGTAGGTCGCCTTAGTATAGGTGCACCTTCCCAGAACAGCCTGAAATTCGTAGTTCGCGGTAAAGAATCTCATGCCGGAGTTGCTCCCGAGAAAGGTATTAATGCCATTCGTGTAGCTGCAGAAGCAATTGCAGCCATGCCCGATGGCAGGATAGACAGCGAAACCACTTGTAACGTTGGGATAATCAAAGGTGGCAAAGCCACCAATGTAGTTCCAAATGAAGTAATCATTGAAGCTGAAGCACGCAGTCATAATAAAGATAAACTTAAAAAAGTTTCCGATGAAATGTGTCAGGCTTTCCGGGAGGTAGTTAAAAAATTCCAGGTAGGAAAATACAAAGCCGAAGTTGAAATTAAAGTCAAGGAAGAATACCAGGCTTTCCGTCTAAATGAAAAAGCTGAAGTGGTTGTTTTAGCCAAAGACGCTGCAGAAAAATTGGATATTGAATTTAAAACAGAGATCGGTGGTGGTGGCAGCGACGTAAATATTTTCAACCAGCATGGATTACTGATGGCAGTTGCAGGCTCTGGTATGGATAAAGTACACACGGTGGATGAATGCATCAAAATATCGGAACTTGAGATCGGTGCTAAATGGATGCTTGAAATCATCCGTGAATATTCCAAATAACAAGGAAGTATAATGATAAAACTTGCGATAATCGGATATGGACAAATGGGCAAGCTGATAGAACAGCTTGCACCTAAATATAATTTTGAGGTCATTTCAATTATCGATCCCCTTCTGGGAAATGAGATCTCTGGAGAAACACTTTCAGGAGCAGAGGTTTGCGTAGATTTTACAACTCCCGATACAGCTTTTACAAATATACAGAAGATCTGTGAGCTTGGAAAGAACATGGTTGTGGGTACTACCGGCTGGTTGGACAAACTTGAAGCTGTGCAACAACTGGTTCAACAAAACAAGATCGGAATGGTCTATGGTTCAAATTTTTCTTTGGGTATGAACCTGTTTTTTCAGATGGTGAATTCTGCAACCAAACTGATGAACAAGATAGAGAATTATGATGTCTTCGGTTTGGAATTCCATCATAAAAAAAAGAAAGACAGCCCTTCCGGAACTGCTAAAATTCTTTCGGATATCGTATTGAAAAATACTGATAATAAAACATCTGCACAATTTGAAAAATTAGACAGGAAAATCGAAAAGAATGAATTCCATTTTGGCAGTGTGAGAGCAGGCAATATTCCCGGAACTCATCTTATCGGATTTGATTCCGCAGCCGATACTATTGAATTGAAACACACGGCAAGAAACCGCGAGGGGCTTGCTCTTGGCGCTTTGAAAGCTGCTGAGTGGATTGCACAGCGAAACGGTCTATACAATTTTTCCGAGCATTTCTCGGAGATAATAGGAGTTGAATATGAAGCTTGATTTCTTTAAAATGCACACACAGGGAAATGATTATATTTATTTCGATTTTATCGAGATTGAAACTCCAAAAATTGATTTTTCCAAATTAGCAATTAAACTTTGTAAAAGGCACTTTGGCATAGGCGCAGATGGAATAGTGCTGATCCTGAAGGATGATGACAGCGAAGCTTTTATGAAAATATTTAATGCCGATGGTTCCGAAGGAAAAATGTGTGGTTCTGCTCTTATGTGTGTTTCATCTTACCTGGGGAAAAAGTTTAATAAGAAAACATTGAATATCGACACTATTTCCGGTATAAGAACCGGGTTAATACTCGATAAAAAGTTCAATGAAGTTAAAATCAATATGGGCTCTCCCGAGATCATTTCCAAAGAACCTCTGACTGTAGAGAATTTCTCCGGTTACCTGGTTCAGATCGGAAATAAGCATTTCGTTACTTTTATAAACAATCTTTCGGCTGACATGGCTGCAAAATATGGTCCGTTCATTGAAAATAACAAATCCTTTCCTGATGGGATAAATGTGGAATTTGTTAAGATCAAGTCGAAAAATTCTATTGAAATGAGCGTCTGGGAACGAGGTAGCGGAGCAACTCTTTCCTGCGGAACCGGTGCCTGTGCTTCTGTGTATGCCGGAATCATGTATGATCTTCTTTCCGATACCGTAAAAGTGAAATTGCCCGGTGGTGAAGTATTCGTGGAATATGAGAACGGAGATATTTTTCTTACCGGTAGGATCTCTTTTGTTTACTCGGGAACAGTGGAAGTATGAAAAAGAGCCTATTACTTCTAATAATCTTTTTACTATTCTCCTGCCTGCAGGCGGAAAGCCGCTGGCTGGGAAAAGATAAAGTAATGCATCTCACAGGAAGCGCATTTCTCACTTACTGGAATTACGGTTTCAGCCAGGATATTTTGGAAAATTCAAACGAAGAAAGTCTATACTTTTCGATCAGTTTTACTGCATTGCTGGGAGCAGGCAAAGAATACAGCGATAAGAGAAGTAAATCCACAGTCTTGAGTTGGCCAGACCTGGCATACGACCTTGTCGGTATCGCTCTGGGTTTGGTTTTGATAAATAATTTGAGGTAAATATGGAAAATGTAGCCCTGATAGAAAGCATCGGTGCTTATTTGAAATCATTGAGAGAACAGAAAAAAATAACCCTTGAAAAAGTATCTGAAAATATAAGGATCAAAGTCCGACTGCTGGAAGATATAGAAAACAACGTTTTTACAAACCTGGGTGGTACGGGTTATGCTAAAGCTATGATAATAAATTATGCACGTAACCTGGGTGCCGATGAAGAAAAGATACTGCATCTTTTCAATGAGCAAATGAATCAAAAGCCCAAATTTGTTCCTCATGTTAAATCGATCCAACCCAAAAAGCTGATCATTCCTCCCAAGATATTCCTGTTCTTTTTGCTGATAATAGTTATAATCGCACTAACTTTTCTGGTTATGCATTTATATAAAAATAATGTTCTAGTCTGGCCTCCATTCAAGAAAACGGAACAAAAAGCTGAGACGGCCAAGAAAGTGGAAACTCCTGTTAAATCTCAAACCTTTGATCTGCAGGAAAAGAGAGATACGTTGAAGGAAGTTGATGGGAGTACTATTGATGAAACCGCTTTGAGAGATACAACAGATTACCTGAATGAATTCATGTTCAAAGATAAGGAAAGTCCTTTTAATTTCGACGAATAGATCTTTGATGAGTTTTAAAAAAATACAATTCCAGCACCTGCTGGCTTCGGTGCTGAAACCGGCACGTTATATTAACCAGGAATTGAATAGTTATGGAAAACATCCTTCAGACAAAACAGTGAATTTCTGCCTGGCTTTTCCTGATGTTTATGAGGTGGGGTTTTCACATCTCGGATTAAAGATACTATATTCAATTTTAAATAAAGAGCCGGATTGTACAGCCGACAGGGTTTATGCTCCCTGGCCGGATTTCGCTGAACTCCTGAAGGAAGAGAACATACCGCTTTTTGGAATTGAAAGTACAGTAGCCCTGAAAGATTTCGACATGATAGGTTTTACCTTGCAGACAGAACTTACTTACACGAATGTTTTATATATGCTCGACCTGACGCGAATTCCGCTTCTTTCTTCGGAGCGTCAGGAAACCGATCCTATCATTTTTGCCGGTGGA
>JACNIV010000162.1 GCA_014382915.1 Candidatus Cloacimonadota bacterium
ATTATGCCTATCCTGATTATAGTTATGGAGAATCAGATGGTTCGTTCAGTTTGATCAGTCAGACTTCCATAGATAAGAAAGATGACCTGGTTCGAGTGATGCAGAATGAACTGGAAAAGCTGAAAACCGAGGCAGTAAGCCGAGAAGAAATAACCAGCGCAATTGAAGAACATGAAAAGATGATGCGCACAATTCTCAATGAGAACTCGATGCCATATTACATAACATATTATGAAGCGATCGGACTGGGATATGATTACATTGACAGGGTGAGTGATATTTATAAAAAAATACCACAGGAAGATATTATGCGGGTTGCTAATAAATACTTTGAGAATGTAGCGATTATTATTTCTGAACCGGATGAAAATGTAGAGTTGATGGTGGAATAGTGTTAGCTGAATTTGATTTTAAATACGATTCTCCCATAGTTTGTACTGCCATTCATAACGGACATGATCTTTCTGAATCTGTAAAAAGGAACATGGCAATTTCCGAACAGACTCAATTTTATGAAGAAGACCCTTTTACTGAGAAATTCACAGCTATCTGTAATAATCGAATTATTGTTAATACCAGCAGGTTCGAAGTTGATCTGAATAGGTCCCGGGAAAAAAGCGTTTACCTGAAACCGAAAGATGCCTGGGGTTTAAGCTTGTGGAAAAGCCATACATCGAAAGAAGTTCTAAAGGAATCTTACAGGAAATATGAAGGATTCTATAGAATTGTAAAACATCATTTTCTGGAAATGGAGAAAAGATTCGGGAAATTTTTCGTTTATGATATCCATTCTTACAATCATCGAAGAAACGGTATAAAAGCACCTGCTGATAATCCCTCAAAAAACCCGGAGATAATTTTGGGAACAAATAATATGCCCGAAACATGGATACCGCTGGTTTATGAAATTCAACATAAACTTCAGAAATTTGATTACTTTGATAGAAACCTGGATGTGCGCATAAACGTAAAATTTGCGGGCGGACATTTTTCCCGCTGGATACACAGAAATTTCCCTGATTCTGCCTGCTGCCTTGCTATTGAATTCAAGAAAATATTCATGGATGAATGGACAGGTGAATTGGATAAAGAAAAGTTTGACCTATTAAAAGAAGCATTGGCTTTTACTTTACCGGAAATTGTGAAAAATTTATAAACAATATGATCAGCGGGTTTAGCTCAGTAGGTAGAGCGTCAGCTTCCCAAGCTGAAGGTCACGGGTTCGAGCCCCGCAACCCGCTCCATAAATATGGAAGTACAAATAGGGAGTATCAGCTTGATGAATCAGAGATTCATAGCTGAAGGTCATCCCGTTAGATAACGGGACAACCCGCTCCATAAAATATTGGTATTAAAATTTATTTAAGGAGAGTTTGAATGTTATCTCCCAGGTTTTTCAAGAAAATAGAAAGCACCGTTGGTAAATTAATACTTCTGGCATCAGAGGATAAATTGATCGAAATTAAATTTGACAGGTTAACAGTGAATGGTGAGTTATCTGAGAATGTGGAAGAAAATAGTGAGCTTCCAATATTTCTTGATACTGAAGTACAATTAGATGAATATTTCAGGGGAAAGAGAAAATCGTTTTCTATTCCCATTATCTTAAATGGAACAGAATTTCAGCAAAAAGTATGGAAACAATTACAATCGATACCATATGGAGAGACGATCTCTTACCAGGAATTAGCTGAGAAAATTGGAGATAAGAAAAAAGCTCGTGCTGTTGGTGCCGCTAACGGAAAGAATTCCATCCCCATTATCGTTCCCTGCCACAGAGTAATCTCTAAAGATGGCAGTTTAGGTGGTTTTGGAGGAGGAGTACCCGTAAAAAGGTATCTCCTGGAAATGGAAAGAAGAGTTTTCGTGAAAAAATAATTTTTTATTTTACTTTTTCGATCCAGTAATCTGCTATGAGATGAAGTCTATTTTTTATCCTGATCCCCAGATCATAAGCCTCTGAATACGTAAGAAATCCGGTGATTCTGAGCCGATGAAACAATTTCCCGTCTTTGTTTCTTTTTGTCATGCTGGTTTTATAGCCATGTCTAGATAAAACTTTCTGTGTATCTTCCACAATGTATATATCTTTGCTGGCAACAAGTTGAAGTTGATAATCTTTTTCTTCGATCACGACCGGTTCTTCTTTTATAGGTTCTATAACCTGTTCTTCAACAGGTTCTGGAGCTACGGTTTTTACAGGTTCCACAGGTTTTTCTACTTCCTTCTTTCCACAGCTTCCCAGAATGATAAATAGACAAAGAAGAATGATATACATTACTTTTTTCATGATCACTCCCTCAAGCTTTAATATGCTCGATTCTATTTGATTCAAAAAAAAGTCAATTTATTATTTTTTAAAGTGCTCAAAATTTAAATAATATCTAATTGGTTCAACTGCCTGCCCTATTGAATAATTGGGGTCTTGGTTGAGCTAACGATGTGAAGATAAAACTTCGTTCTTCTTATGTAACATACATTGTATCTGCTTTATTTTTCTTTTGTAAGAAATTAATTTGTTCTTCTAATGTTTTAAAATTTGAAAGGTCTATTTCTTCAAATTCTTCCTGTGATGTATTTGTACTGATCATCATATTTTGAATCATTTCATCCATATTATCTTTCGGTATTTCAGGAGACTTCATAATCGAGCTTTTTTGTGGAATTCCATCAATAATTTTAAAATTATAACTTACCATCTCCAGCATTCCGTTTGTTTTTTCTTTGGTCAGGATTCTGTATTCAAAATTATTCTCCCGACCAGCAAAGGGACGAAAGATGTAGATTTTATACATTCGTTCACCTTTGTTAATTCGCATTAGATATGGATCATAATCGAGTTTTTGTTCTTCGAATTTACTCTTCTTACTACCCTTTTTCATTTTCTCCCTTCCAAGCTATTTTATCATGTTCAGTATTTTATTCGCTTTTTCGATAAAGGCTGTCAATTCTTTACCGGAGAATCTCTTCTGTTCTAAAAGTGCAAGTTCATGAATGTATTTTATCAGTAGTTCTACTTTATCTTTTTTCCCTTTTTCTGCAAGTTTAAGGATGCTTTTAATGGTTTCATTTTCAGGATTAACAATGAGGGTATGATTTTTCAGCATATCGAAATCAGTTGATTGCTGCATAAAATTCATTTCCTGGAAACGGCGGGTAAACTCATTAAAGACAATCATAGCTGGAATGTTTTTTGATTTGAGATGTTTGGTTTCTGTTTTTATCTCGAAGTAAGTATTTTTTATAATTTCAGTATAAGCTTCATCACCCAGCTTTTCTCTGGCAGATGGTGTTATTTCGTATGATTTGATGTAGGTAAAATCATCTTGCGTTCTGATGAAAGGAGCCAGAATTGAAACTGATTCCGGATATTTTTTTATGAATTCACCATAACTGTCTTTACTGAAACTGGCTTCAATTTTTTCGTTCAAGGTATTATTGAATATTTCCTGTATTTTATCGGAAATTGTCTTGTTAGCAGCATCCACAACTTCCTTTTTATCTTTATCTATCAGGTTCTCGTTGATCTCGGAATCGATGCGGATAAAAGTAACATCCTTGTTTTTCATTTCCAGATCCTGGAATAAATGATTATCTAAGATAGAAGAAGAGAAGATCACCTCTATTCCCTGTTCTTTCATCAATTTCAAATAAGAAACCTGTGTGTCTTCACTTTGAGCGTAATAGATCTTCTGCGGTTTGTCTTTGGATTTATTTCTCTCCTGGTATTCTTTCACGGTCACAAAATCTTCCTGTGAAGATTTAAAGATAACCAGATCTCTCATTGACTTATTGAATTTTTCATTTGTAAGAATACCATATTTGATGAAGTGGTTAATATCTTCCCAGAATCCTTCATACTTTTTACGGTCAGATTGGAAAATTTCATTCAAGCTGTCTGCCACTTTCTTGATGATAAAATGGGATATTTTAGCAACCTGCTGGTCTTGTTGCAGAAAGCTGCGGGAAACGTTCAACGGGATGTCGGGAATATCGATACCGCCGCGCAGAAGAAGCAGAAATTCGGGAATGATACCTTTCAGGTCGTCTGCCACAAATACATTATTACAGAATAACTTAACTTTACCACTGTTGATATCTATCTGGTTTTTA
>JACNIV010000163.1 GCA_014382915.1 Candidatus Cloacimonadota bacterium
TTCGGCGGACAAGTATTCATTTGTATGAATGATATAGTCATTGTAATAAAGAGATTGAAATTTATCAAAATCTTGGTTTAATACTTCAGTTTCAATTTTTCCATAAATGTCATCAACAATTCTTTTTAAGAAATTTTGCATAACATTTTCTCGATTCACATGAATTAACATGGTATTAAATTCATCTGAATACCCTCTAAGATTTCTAACTGCTGTGGAAATAATAAAGGATCTTACTGCTTGAGTTAAACCATCTTCTTCCATCTTTACAATTTCGTATTTGCTGAAATCGTACATAAGCGAGATAGCTAAGTTATCGGATATCCTGCGCTGCCAATCCAGGATGAATGAGAACTCGTTTGAAGTGAATTTTTCAGAGTTGTTTTTATTGTTATCATTTCCTATTCCATAGAAATTGGAAGGCCAGTACTTAAATTTTAATTTAGAGGAAATTGTATACAATCCCTCCAGCAAATGTATTTCCGGTTCAAATTTCAGGGAGAACTGTTTTTTCTGACTGTATTCCATAGTGATGTAAAACATATTTTTTGGAACATTTTCATCAAAATGGGCTGGACGATAGCGTAGGTAAACAGACCCACCGCCATAAAAACCGGTTTCGTTAGAATATCCCAGGGAAGGATATCCTGCGATCTCTGGTTTGGCATATGTCTTATGAAACAATAATAATAGCGTACAGACCAGGAGGTATTTTCTCAAATTTTTCCACCTGTGATGAAAAATTCTTCGCCGGTTATATAAGAATTTTCTTCGGAAAGCAGGAACCTGCAAAGACCGAAAATATCTTCGAATGAAGCGCAGCGTTTCAAAGGAATCTCGCGAA
Source organism: Candidatus Cloacimonadota bacterium (assembly GCA_014382915.1). Classification (GTDB taxonomy): domain Bacteria; phylum Cloacimonadota; class Cloacimonadia; order Cloacimonadales; family TCS61; genus JACNIV01. Next base: position 845 of record JACNIV010000163.1, read on the forward strand.
TTTTCTTGTTATAATATTTTTCTCTGAATTTACGGTAGCTTTCCGAAAACTGGCTGTCATCTATCTTGATAGGACCCGGAGAAACAGTATTGATAATGATATTGCTGGCAGCTTCTTCTGTTGCAAGTGTCCTACCGATATTAGCAATTCCCGCTTTGGAAGCAGAATAGGCTGAACCTTTTGGCAAACCTATACGGGTAACGTTCGATCCAAAAAGCACGATCTTACCATAGTTATTTTTTCTAAAGAAGGGAATAGCACATTTTAAAATATTGAAAGTACTAACCAGATTCATGTTGATAATTTTTTGCCAGAGTTCAGGATCTGTATCTGCCAGCGGCTTAAAATCGTGACTGCGCTTCGTAGCAGTATGGATCAGTCTATCCGGCTGCCAGCCTGTTTCTTTTATTACTTTGGAAAATTTGTTTTGTAATGAAGTCAGATCTGTCAGGTCAACTTTGATGATCCTGAAATTCTCAGCAAACTCTTGTTGTATATCTTGCAGCCTTTGTTCGTTCTTATGTATCAGCAGGATAAGGTTTTGACCGGATTCCAAAAATTTACGAGCAAAATAGGCACCCACATTTCCATTGGCACCAGTAATTATGATCGCCTTTTTCTTCATTAAGTAGTCCATTTATTTGCGAAAGATAAAATCCAGAATTTTATGAGCTACCTGGAATTTGCTACCAGTCAATTTCTCTTCGCTCTTTTTTCCAATAAATATTATCTCAGTATCATCTTTTCCTGCAACGTTCAGGTTATTAGCAATAATGAAATCCAGGGTTTTTTTCTTTAATTTAAGTTTTGCATTTTCCATAATTTTTTCCGATTCAGCAGCGAAACCAACTAAAGTTTGTTTATCTGTTTTCTTTTTTTCAAGTTCAAGAAGAATATCTTTTGTTCTTTTAAGTTCCAATACCATTTTATCAGCTTTTTTTATTTTCTGTATAGAAGGTTCTTCGGGAGTGTAATCGCTTACTGCAGCTGTCATAAAAGTAACCTGGTTTTTGGGAAATTCTTTCGTCGTTACTTTAAACATTTCGAGAGCAGTTGATGTTTTTATGCATTTCAGATATTCAGGAATTTCTTCGGATATATTTCCTGTAATTAAAGTAACTTTTGCACCACGAGCATAAGCAGCACGAGCTAAAGCCATTCCCATCTTTCCGCTTGAGTGATTTGTGATGAATCTCATCGGGTCGATGTTTTCTCTGGTGGCACCTGCTGTAATCAATACAGGAATATCTTCCAGGTCTTTTTTATAATTCAAATATGTTTGAACAAAGTATACTATCTCTTCGGTTTTGGGAAAGCGTCCCTTTCCTTCATAGCCGCAGGCAAGCATTCCTTTTTCCGGTTCCATAAAGAAATATTCGAGTTTGGAAAGTCTGGAAATATTTTCCTGCACGATGGGATTTTCATACATATGAACGTTCATGGCAGGAACGAATAAAGCTGGTGCAGTAGTTGCCATAATTGTAGTGGATAACAGATCGTCGGCAATACCACCGGCTACCTTTCCAATTATGTTTGCAGTTGCAGGTGCAATGACTACTATCTCCGCCCAGTCTGCCAGCGAGATATGCTCGATATCTGCATCTATATCGAACATCTTGGTAACCACAGGCTGATGTGTAATAGATTTAAACGTGATCGGACTGACCAACTCGCAGGCATGAGTTGTCATAATGGTGCGAACTTCCGCTCCCAGTTTTGTTAATTTGCTTGCCAGATCGACTGCCTTATAAGCTGCAATACCACCTGTTACACCCAGCAATATTTTTTTATTTTCCAACATGATAAACTCCGTAACCTTAAATAAGCAAACAATTTGGCATCGACTTTTTTGTAAAGTTATTTGTTACCGGGGTTTTTGGATTGACAAAATAAACTGAATTCAATTAATAAAAAATCAAAATGGAGGTAAATATGAAAAAAATTTTGTTAAGTTTGTTGTTGATTATTTTTGTCACTTCACTTTTTGCTGGTATTCAGGAAAAAATGGAAAAGTTCGGAGTAGATAACGGAAAAGGTTATATTAAACCCTTTGTAAATGCTTATGGGACTAATTTCAATTCGGGACTGTATAATACTGCAAAGGTTCTCAAACCATTCAGATTCGGGCTTAATATTAATATGATGCTGGCATTTGTGCCTGATGAAGATAAGACGTTCATTCCAACTCGACCTGATTTGAGTATGGAGTATAATAACCAGACCTATTATTTATATGAAGATCCAACCGACGAAACAGCAACAGTATTTGGTAAAGATGGAGTTATGATTATTCATAATCCTGTCTTAAATGACTACCCAGAATTAAATGCTTCAGATCTGGATATTGATCTTCCCAATGGAGCAAATCTTCCGGCTGTTCCTTTGATAGTTCCTCAATTTCATCTGGGTCTTCCTGCTGGAAACGAACTGATGATAAGAGGTTTCCCGAAATATGAGATCAGCAAAGACATTGGTGATGTAGGTTTCTGGGGAATAGGCTTGAAACACAGTGTAAGCCAATATATTCCTCTTGTTCCCATCGATATTGCAGTGCAGGGAGTTTATCAAACTCTTTATGTAGGAGATATTATAGAATTGAACAACCTGGCTTTTAATGCTGAGATCAGTAAAAAACTGCTTATGTGGACGTTATATGGCGGACTAGGCTATGAACAAACCAGGTTGAAAGCCGATTATGAAACAGAGATCATGGTTTACGAAGAAGCTTCAACTTCTTTTGTGTCACAACCTCTGGATATAGATTTTGAGATCGATGGAGATAATAATTTCCGTACTACTTTCGGTATTCGATACAGCCTGCTTCTGCTTAAACTTTATGCTGATTATACGATTTCAAAATACAGAGTCTTCAATGCAGGTATCGGAATTTCGTTCTAAATTGAATATTTTTAATAAGCCCATTCGCTCGAGTGGGCTTTTTTGATATTGACAGAAAACCGGTTGCTCAGGCAAATTTTTGAAGGGGTATTTTATATGGAATTTACTGATGTTATTTTGTCTCGCAGAAGCATACGCAGTTTTTCAGACAGGGAAATTCCCGAAAATGTTTTGAATGAAATGCTGGAAGCTGCCCGGCTTTCTCCATCTTCTCAGAATAAGCAGTGCTGGAGATTTATTATTGTTCAGAATAAGAAAACTCGGGAGATATTAGCCCTGAAAAGTGGATTTATTGGAAAATTCAATTTTTTCATTAAAGATGCTCCGGTCATT
>JACNIV010000164.1 GCA_014382915.1 Candidatus Cloacimonadota bacterium
ACTTATCTTCTGAAATACAAAGTTGAAATTCCTCCGTACACTTCCCTGAAATTCACTTTTGCCTGCGCTATCGATCCCGATGAACAAACTGCTCTGGAGAATTTGAAGAATGTCCTGAAACAAGATGATCCAATCGCTCTGAATAGAACAGACTGGCAGAACTTTTTCCGGAATGATGTTCCTCATTTCTCCTGTTCGGATAAAGGTCTGGAAGAACTTTACGGATTTCGCTGGTTCCTGCTTAAATTCTCTACAGCCGGTGGTGATCTGGGTTATTTCAAATATCCGGTGGTGATGGAAGGCAGACAGGCTTATCAGACCTATTGCTGTTACAGTGCGCCCTTTATGGCTCTGGATATGAACTGGGCAAATGATGAGCAGGTCGGATTCGGACACATTGCCAATATGCTCCATTCTGCTTATGAAGATGGTCGCTTTCCGTGGTACACTTCTCCCCGCACAAATCGTGTGAAACTGCATCATAATTCTAAAACCGGACTTTCACTTCTTCCATACACTGCCTGGCAGCATTATCTTATTCACGGAAATAAAGAGATGCTTGCGGAATTGTATCCGGGAATGAAGAAAAACATTCAGTGGTGGATTAAAGATCGTGATGCTGACGGAGATGGCTTGTTCGTTATCGATCATCAGCTCGAAACCGGAATGGACGACCTTTTCCGCTTTGATGACAACGATCCGACCTTGCGGTATGATGCGATCGATGCTACCAGTTATGTTTATGCAAATATGCTGGCAGTTTCCAATATGGCTCGCATTCTGGAAAAAGGTAACGATGAAAAATTCTTCAAAGATTATGCAGAAAAAACGAAAAAAGCAGTAAATTCTCTCCTCTGGAATGCGGAAGATGAAAGCTATCGAGACAGGCATCCCGATTCAAAAGAGCTTTCCAAAACAATGTGCATCACCACTTTCTATCCTTTCTTTGCAGGAATAGGAACTTCGGAAAATCTCGATATATTCAGGAAGCATCTTTTGAATCCTGATCAATTCCAACTTCCTTATCCCGTTCCCGCTCTGCCAAAAGATGATTCGAATTTTGATCCAATCGGTTTTTGGGAAGGACCTTCCTGGCCTGCTGCCACTTCGCATATTTTGGAAGCATTTGCTACTTCCGCTAAAACTCTCGACCGTTCCCTGCTTCCCGATGCAGCCGAACTTATCAAACTTGCTGCCAATAAACATCTTCAGCCGCGAGCAGATTTTTTTGAACGCTACAATCCGCTAACCGGAGAACCACTCAGCCATTTCCGGGATTATATGCACTCCTGGTGGATCGATATTATCATCCGTCATATTGCTGGTTTTGAACCACAAGAAAATGGACATATCGAACTCGATCCGCTGCCAATGGAACTGGATTATTTCTTGTTGGAAAATGTTAATTATCGGGGAAAGAATATTACCATCGTCTGGCAAGCACCAGATAAACCGAAAGAGTATGAGAAATATCCACCGGGTTATTCGGTTTATGTTGACGCAAATATTATTCATAATGATGAGAAACTCAGAAGATGGGTGGAAGAATAATAAAGATGTAACCGTTTCAACGGTTTAAATAATATAGTTTGGATAAACTAAATGAAAAAATTTGAATTCTTATATCATGGCAGCAGATTTCTGGAAGAAATTCTCAAGCCCAATCAAGCAACCGGAATTGGTTCGGCAAAAGATTCTCTTTGTGCGATCTATGCTTCCCAAGATAGAAATTTCGCTATTCCTTTTGCTTTATCGATCATGGCAGATAAAAGTAATAGTTGTGTTTGGGAATTATCGTTCGAAGATGGAGATCCAAAGATCATTATTAAAACAGGAAAACTCGATACTTCCCAGGTAGGTTATTTATATAAAGTTCCAAAAGATGCTTTTGAGCAGATCGATGAGTATCAATGGGTTTCATACAGACCTGTTAAACCGATAGGGGATGAGATTATTGACCCAAAAGAGTATTTACATTGGATTGTGAAACATGAACAGAAAAATAATGGAAACCGTTGAAACGGTTATGGTTTAGTGTGGTGTGGTTTATTTGCTACCAATTGAAGTTGGTGGTTAATGAGAGTTAGTTGTATTAAGATTGTACTCAACTCGTCGATTCTCTTACGAGTCGAAACAATCATTGCATTAACCACTGGCTTCAGCCAGTGGATTGGGGAAGAAAAAAAGAAAGATAACCGTTTCAACGGTTTCCAAAACAAAAGGAGAAAAATAGTATGCCAAAACATTCTATGAAAATCTGCTGACTACATCTTGTCTGGAGTACAAAAGATAGGTTTCCCTTTTTTCAGGATAAGCAAAAAGCTTCTCAAACTAATGAAATAATTAAGAAAATATGTTCTGAAAATAATATCTATCATAAAATTGGATTTGTAAACCCAGAACATATTCATCTGTTGGTTGATCTACCTGTTGATATAACAATTAAAACAATAATGCAACTTCTCAAGGGCACATCATTTCATGATATCAATGGTTCTGAAATGCTCAAAGCAAAATTCTCTTGGGCAAGAGGATATGGAGCTTTCTCAGTTTCTGAAAATCAACTTGATACTGTCATAAAATATATTAAAAATCAAGAAGAACATCATAAGAAAATGAGCTTTGCAAGAGAGTGGGAACTTTTTCAGCAGAAATATATGGAAACCGTTAAAACGGTTATGGGTTAGTTGTTTGTTATCTATACACCACCAACTAAAGTTGGTGGTTAATGAGAGTTAGTTGTATTAAGATTGTGCTCAACTCGTCGATTCTCTTACGAGTCGAAACAATCATTGCATTAACCACTGGCTTCAGCCAGTGGATTGGGGAAGAAAAAAAAGGAAGTTAACCGTTTCAACGGTTTCCGAAACTAAGATTATGAAAAAAGAACAGCTAATAAAACAATACAAAGCAATCTATAAAAAATCCCCCACCCACATTATCCGTGCTCCGGGAAGAGTAAATCTCATCGGTGAACATACAGACTACAACGATGGATTCGTGCTTCCAATTGCAATCGATAGATACACAAATATGCTCATTTCCCAAAACGATGATAGAAAAGTTCGGCTCTTTGATCTGAAATACAGAGAAAAGGAAGAGTTCAATCTTAAAAACATCGAACCCTCACGACAAAAGAAATGGAGCAATTACCAGCGTGGAATAGCAAAAGTTCTTCTCGATGCCGGTTATAAGATTGGTGGAATGGATGTTCTTATCTTCAGTGAAGTTCCTGAAGGTGCAGGGCTTTCATCTTCTGCTTCGATTGAAATTGCTACGCTTCTTTCTTTCAAAGAACTATTCGGATTGGATATTAAACGACTTGAGGTGATCGAACTTGCCCGAAAAGCGGAAAACGAGTTCGTTGGTGTGCAATGTGGGATTATGGACCAATTCACTTCCCTGCTTTCCAAAGAAAACAATGCACTTTTCATAGATTGCAGAAGTCTGGAATATCAATATGTTCAGTTGTCGATTCAGGGTTATTCGTTTGTTGTGTGTAATTCGATGGTAAAAAGAAAACTGGCAGAATCTTCCTACAACCAAAGAATACAAGAGTGCAGAGAAGCAAAAAAAATCTTGCAGAAATATCTTTCTGAAATAACATCTTTGCGAGATGTTGCTATAAATGATTTGGAAAAATACAAATCGTACTTTCCTGAAAAATTAAAGAAACGAGTCGAACATGTAGTTTTTGAGAATGAACGAGTGAAACAGGCTGTAGAAGTTCTGAAAAAAGGAAATCTGGAAGCTTTCGGTGAGTTGATGTACCAGTCTCATAAAAGTTTGAAAGAGCTTTATGAAGTCAGCATCGATGAACTGGACCTGCTGGTGGAAATAGGGATGAATGAACCGGGAGTTTTGGGTGCGAGACTTACTGGAGCAGGTTTTGGCGGATGTGTTATCTACCTGGTGGAAGATTCCAGCATTGAGCATTTGAAAGAAAAAATTCTGGATGTATATTGGGGAAAGACCGGGCTTATTCCGCAGTTTTATAAAGTTGTTCCATCCAGAGGAGTTTATATGTGATTGAATGGAAGCCGTTAAAACGGTTATAGATTGGTTATTGTCT
>JACNIV010000165.1 GCA_014382915.1 Candidatus Cloacimonadota bacterium
AATATGCTTTTGAAGGAAGAGAAGCGGGGAACATTCATATTGAATTAAAAGAAATAGAGAAGCATATTGTAATAAAAATTTCAGATGATGGGATCGGTATGCCGGAAGATATAGACATAAATAATCCGGACACACTTGGCTTATCACTTGTTGAAATGCTTACTACACAGCTTCGAGGGACATTGAAGTTAGACAGGAAAAATGGGACGAGTTTTACGCTGAAAATACCGAAGGAAAGTGTTGAGTAGTTGAGTGGTTAATAACCGTTAATTTATGAAAGAGAAGTTTAAGAAATTAAATAAATTTGACAAAGAAATGTTCATTCTAAATTTAGAATAGATAATAATACAATATGATAACGAAAAATGATATTTACAATGATAGGAATAAGCAAGGTTTGAAAATGAAAAAGATTTTAGTCGTCGATGATGTAAGGGAAAATTTGATAGCGATCAAAGAAACACTTGAAGATTTAATGCCAGATTGTTTGGTATTAACAGCACAGTCCGGAAAAGAGGGTTTGAAAACAGCAAAAGCCAAACAGCCCGATACGATCCTTACGGATATTAATATGCCCGGAATGGATGGCTTTGAAGTATGTAAAAAATTGAATGAAGATGAGACAACAAAGCATATTCCCATTATGATATTTACCGGATCGAAAACCGATTCTGAAAGCCGAATAAAATGCCTTGAAGCCGGAGCCGATGTTTTTTTAACAAAACCAATCGATACTGGAGAACTTACTGCACAGATAAATGTTTTGTTTAGAATTAAAGAGGCAGAAGATAAATTGCGAGCGGAGAGAGAACTATTGGACGAGAAAGTTAAAGAAAGAACTAAAGAACTTCAAAAAGCAAATAAAAGTTTAAAGCAAGACATCACAGAGCGAAAGCAAACAGAAAAAGCACTGCAGGAAAGCGAACAATTAAACAGAACTGTGATCGATAATTCCCCTATCGGTATTTCTGTCAGAGATAAAAACGGAACACTTCTATTGTCAAATAAAGCATGGCAAAAACTCTGGGGATTATCTAATAAAGAAATTTCTGATTATCATAAACCAAGGAAAAAGCTGGTTTTTAATGATAAAGATTCTTACCTTAGTAACCATTTGGATAAGATCAATAATGTATATAAAACCGGTGGAGAGTATTATATAAAAGAATTAAAACTTCCTTATACCAAAAAGAATACAGCTGATTGGATATCACAGTATTTTTATGCCATTAAAGATGATAAAGGAAATGTTCAAAGAGTGGTTGTTTTGACAAAAGATATCACAAACCGCAAAAAAGCGGAGGAAGAACTGAGAATTGGTCGAGAACGGTTAAAAACAGCAAATTCGATTCTACGTCATGATATTGCAAATGACGTTATTGTAATAAAAAGTGCTCTTGATATTTACAGGGATGAGCAGGACGAAACTATGCTTGATGAGATCGAGAAACGAGTTGAAAAAAGTTTAAATACGATAAAAAAGCAACGTGACCGGGAACAATTCATAGATTCTCATACATATTTAGATGAATATGAGATAGAACAAGTAGTGCATGATATTATTAAAAATTATCCTGATATAAAGATCAATGTTACGGGCACTGGTAAAGCTTATGCGGACAATGCCATATATTCTGTGTTTGAGAACATAATAAGTAATGCTATAAAGCACGGCAAGACAACAAAGCTGGATATTGGTATTGGTTACAACGAAGATTATTGTGAGATCAGATTTACGGATTATGGCATTGGCATACCTGATGAATTTAAATATAAGATATTCGAAGAAGGTTTCCAATATGGTGAAACTGGGCATACCGGTATTGGTTTGTATATCGTACAACAAACCGTTGAAGATTATGATGGAATAGTATTTGTTGAAGATAATAAACCGAATGGGGTAGTTTTTGTAATTCGTTTGAGGAAAATTATTGAAAGATGACAGAGGGTAGAGCGAAGCGAAGTTGGATTTAGTTTACAATAATTTGTAATATAAAAATCAATAGTTTCATTTATCAATATAGCCCCACAATAATTGACAGAATTTATGAATATTTTTCATGTAAATTAAAATCTATCGCGAGGTACGTGGTGAGAAAAACAGTACTAATCTTTACACTTTTGCTCATTACAATTTCACTTAATGCCCAAACTGCAACAATTCTCTATTTTAATGATGCCCACGAGATATCACCTGTTGTTGATGACCTGAGTGAAAGGGGTGGAATTTCCCGGGTTAAGGCAATTGTTGATGAGGTAAAAAAAGAAAATCCTCACACAGTGGTTATCTTCGGTGGGGATTGTGCAGGAGGTACTTTGTTCGGGGCAATGTATCATGGACTTCCCATGGTGGAAGCGTTCAACAAAATTCCTGTGGATATTGCTAATTTTGGTCAACATGACTTTGATTTTGGCGTTGACGAAAACCTGAAACTGATCCAAAATTCACAATTCGACTGGATCACCTCAAATCTTATCGATGATAAGAATGAGCCCTACGCAGATCTGCCAATTTATAAAATTGAGGAACTTTCAGGAATTACAATCGGATTCATAGGTTTGACTGATGCTATGACAACTACTACTCGCAGTGAGAATATTCAGCAGAAAGATTTACTGGAAGCCGCTGCTATAGCTGTAAGGCAATTGGTTGAGCACAGTGTCGATGTTATTGTCGCAATTACCCAAACAAATTTTGAAACGAATGAAAGTCTCATGATGAATTTACCCGAAATCGATGCTATTTTAACCGAGGAGAGATCAGAGATCATAAGTGAGATATATTACTGTGGAAAGAGACCTATAATTTCTCCTTGCGGAAATATGGGTTCAATAGCCCGACTGAATTTTACGAAATCCCAAAACACTCTGAATATTTCATTGCAAATATATCCTGTGGATGCATCTGTTGAACCGGATATTGCCTTGAAAGAATTAGAAAATTCGTATCAAAACAAATTGGAAAAGGAATTAAGCAGCACAATTTCATATTTAAAAATACCACTTATTGCAGGAATAACGAATGACCACGCTTGCCGGTGGAAAGAGACAAATATTGGTAATCTTTTAACTGATAGCTTTAGAAACTATTATGATGCCGATATTGCAATTTTGAATGGAGGTGGGATTCGTGCTGATGCTGCAGCCGGTTCGTTCACTGTAAAAGATGCGCAGGCGATCATTCCTTTTGAAAATCGGATCTGTCTCATCGAAATATCAGGTAAGGAAATACTGCAAATCCTGGAACATGGCTCTGCAGCAGTTGAAGAAAAAGCAGGTCGGTTTCTTCAAATATCCGGCGCTCAGTATCGATACGATTGGAAAAACGAAGCTGGGAACAGAATTGTTGATGTAACAATTGGTAATGAAAAATTAGATGAAAACAAAATGTACACAGTTGCCCTTCCGGATTACATTCTTGAAGGTGGTGATGGTTTTAATATTCAAAAAAATTGTATTGTAGTAGTTACTCCGGACTCAGCACCCAAAGATATTGAGATATTTATCAATTATTGCAAAGAAAGAAAAGAGATCGAGGTCAAATTGGAAGGCAGGATCACAGTGATAAATAAAGAAGTTTCAGAATAGGAAATATAATTCCCATTTTTATCAATTGCAATATAATTCTATGAAGATACGACTCAGCTTGCAAAGATGAGTCGGGTTGAAATCGTGCATTTCAATCCCGAGTCGTTCCCTTCGTGGCTGACTCGTGATTATTACTACCACAAAAAACAAAAAATGTCATCCCAGTTAAATGAAAAAAGAGATTTAACGGGATAAATTCTTGAACACATTCGTTTCACTCAGTATAAACTCCGTGAAGTTTACAATCCCGATTTATCGGGGAATCTCCCAAAAAGCAAATTGTCATCCCAGTTCACCCTGTTAAATCCTCCTACACTGTGGAATAATGCTCTGTATTTAAATCTACAATTTAATTCCAAATGTAGAAGGAAAATCGTAGATTTTATTTAACAGGGTAAAATAAAAAAGAGATTTAACCCATGTGTAATAACAGATAAAAGAGATTACACGGGGCTAACG
>JACNIV010000166.1 GCA_014382915.1 Candidatus Cloacimonadota bacterium
GTGGTAAAGCAGCAAAGTTCTATCAGGTAGATATGGAACTGATAAATGTGGAAACTAATGAAAAAGTATGGATAGGAAGTAAAGAGATCAAAAAAATAATTCAGAAATCAAAAGCCAAATGGTAAATCATAGGTCTCTATATGTTTAAGGTTAAAATATCTTTTATTGTAATTACTTTTTTCCTTCTGAGCTGTGCCGGAACAATGAAAAGTAGCAAAGAGCAATTCACCGGTATAGATAGTAAACTCGTTACCAGAGATTATTCGGGTGCAATATCTCAGATAGAATCCGCTAAGGGAAAATTTTACAAAGAAAAGGAACAAGCCCTCTATTACCTGGATATCGGTATGCTTTACCATTACAATAATGAGTTCAAGAAAAGCAATGAAATGCTTTCCAAAGCAGAACAGGCAATAGATGAGCTTTACACAAAAAGTATCAGCCGTGCTGCTGCTTCCATGCTTTTAAATGATAACGTTCTGGAATATTCCGGTGAAGATTACGAAGATATCTATCTGAACGTTTTCAAAGCGATGAACTACCTGGAACTGGATCTTTTCGACGATGCTTTTGTCGAGGTCAGACGCATCAATGAGAAACTTTCCCTATTAGAGCAGAAACACACAAAAATGGCTGACCAGTTCAATCTTTCCAAAGATAAGCAAAAGGAATTCAAAGCAGGGAAGAACAAGTTTCATAATTCAGCTTTAGGGCGCTATCTGAGTATGCTTCTATATAGGGCAGAGGGCAAAATGGACGATGCCCGTATCGATTTGGACAAACTGAAAGATGCCTGGAAGCTACAATCCCAGATCTATAACTTCAAACAACCGAACCTGGATAATTGCCTGGAAAAAACCAATAAAGTAAAAGTGAATTTTTTCTGCTTTACTGGCAGAGCTCCCGACAAAAAAGCAAACACGCTCTATATTCATACGGAAAAAAATCTGATAGTCATAGGAACAACCAAGGAAAATCCAAAAGGTAAACAGAATCTGGAGACTCTGGATCTGATCCCCTGGCAGGGTGTAGCAAAAGGTTACCATTTCAAATTCCAGCTACCCTTCATGAAAGAACGGAAATCCAATATTGGAAAAGTAAAGATAATTGTGGACGGACAAACAGTGAAAGAACTGGAAATGATCGAAGATATCGAAAAAGTGGCATTTGAAACCTATAAGATAAAAGAACCACTTATCTACCTGAAAACCATCACCAGAACAGTGGCGAAGGGATTATTTGCAACTAAACGAAAACAGGAGATGGAGAAAAAAATTGAAAATCCTCTTTTAGGATTTGCTGCTCGTTTAGCCACCGATGTTGCTGTAGATGCCACCGAAAATGCTGATCTCAGGATCTCCCGTTTCTTCCCGGCTAAAGCACTGATCGGTGAAATTGAGCTTACTCCTGGTGTTCATAACATCAAGATAGAATATTATTCCACAAAAGGGACTATTCTTTTTGTTGATGATCTGGGTAACCGTGAATTAAAAACGAAAGGATTGAATCTATTTGAATCCTATTATCTTAATTAATATAGAGAGGAATCAAGATATGAAAAAAAGCATTTTATTAATTTTATTGGCAGTTCTTGTACTTTCCTGCGCTGCTCATGCCAAGAAGAAAAAAAGTAAAGCTCCTCAATGGTTAGAAAATCCCAAAGCTGTTTATGCCGAGCACATGTATCTATCTGCAATTGGTGAAGCAGATTCACGGAGTGAAGCTGAAAATATGGCTGCTGGAAATCTGGCGAAGATCTTCGAATCTAAAGTAAAAACAGACGAAATAGTTATGCAACGATATATGGAACTTACAAAAGGTGATAAATCTTCTTATGAAGAGCAGACAGATGTAACCAAGAATGTTAACATCCAGGCAGAGCAAACTCTATTTAATATTCAGTTTGCAGAAAGCTACACTAACGAAGTGGGACGGGTTTTCGTGCTGGCTTATCTTAACAGAATGAAAACGGGTGAGATCTACGAAGAAAAGATAAACAGGAACACGGAAAAGATAAACTATTTTGAAAAAGAATGTGATGATTCAAATAACATCATGTTTAAATATGCAGCTATGAGTGCAGCTTCCACGGTCAGTTTGAATAATGAAGTCCTGCTGGAACAACTTGGCATAATTTTTCCTACCTCCCGGGAGATGTTAGAGATAAATTATAATCACAATGACATCATGAAAAAAACTTCAGGTATTGCTAAACAGATCAGCTTTAAGATTTATATAAAAAACGATGATGAGAACAAAGTCACCATTCTGGTTGAAGAATTAATGAATGACCTTGGTTTTGTTCTTGCTGAGGAAAATCTTCTGGAAATTCAGGGAGAAGTAATATTCGAGGATACCGACCTGAACAGGGAACAGAAATTTGTACGCTATGAACTACAACTCAAAATAATCGACCCGAATGGAGTTACCATAGTTACACTGGACGAAAAAGGTAGGGAAGGTCATGTTTCTAAAACTGAAGCACAAGCCCGGGCTGTGCGCACTATTGAGAAAATGATAAAAAAAGAGCTGAAGAAAAAACTGATAACTTACTTTGATGGGCTGGTTACAAAATAGACTTGAGTTAAGTTGTTCGGCAGCTGCCGGGCAATCTTGACTTAAGTTTTCTGTGGCAAAAGAATAGCACATCAGCCTTCGTCAAGACTATGGATAGACAAGCGGATTGACACGATAGGAAAATATGCAGGTTCATTCCGGCAGTTGCCGGATTGAACCATAATGTTTCGGACGCATCAAAATGATACGTCCTGCGTTCAATTATGCTGATTCGATTTAGTCAGTGAAAATCAGCCTGCCGTGGCGTAGTTTTAACGAAGACAGGTGGCAATAAAAGGAGCAATATGATCTCATACCGCAAAGAACTCTGGTTCGATACGCAAAGCCGCAGGCAGCTAATTAACATCACACCGGAAATTGATAAATGTTTGTCGGAAAGCGGTATTACAGAAGGCATTTGCCTGGTTAATGCTATGCATATTACTGCCAGCGTTTTCATTAATGATGATGAGAGTGGTTTACATAACGATTTTGAAAAATGGCTGGAAAAACTCGCTCCCGAAAAACCATATTCGCAATATCAACATAATGGTTTTGAAGATAACGCCGATGCCCACCTCAAACGTACGATTATGGGCAGGGAAGTGGTAGTTGCAGTTACAGGTGGCAAGCTTGATTTCGGACCCTGGGAGCAAATATTCTACGGTGAATTTGACGGAATGCGCAGGAAGCGGGTTCTGGTGAAGATCATTGGAGAATAGAACAGTAGAACTTTCGGAATAACCCGGGGAAAGATCAGACTATCTGGGGTGAGTGGTTGAAGGATAAACAATAAATATAAAAAAACGCTGGATAATGTGATAATTATTCCCAGCGTTAAACCGATTGTCCTCACATCGCAGTGCAGGTCATTGTTGGTGTTTCCTCTCCTCCGCCAGTCTCAGCTAATGACGTCTTCATGCACTAAGGTGCTTCTTGTAGTTATCAATCAAGTAGACTCCCAGAGCATTCCTATCTCCGGGAAGAGTTACATTGCATCTGAGGCACGGTCGGAGTTTCAGTGACCGGAGGACAGGTCGTGCACAAACCAAAGCGTGCTGTGTAATCCCTAGTTCATTGGCCCTGAATTGTTTCTCAACTTTGAACACTTGGTTGATAGCCGCTGACACGGGTATGTTCGTACCAGAATAGGCAACCTCACCAGCGTGAATGATGGTTTTAGCCTCAAGTCGGAAATGATTGAGCTCAGTCTTGGAAAGGTCAAGCTTACCTTTCCACATACAATCTCTGCCATTAAGCCATGAGTGCATGGTCTTCCACCATTGGTATGCATCTTCGAAGGATGAGAACAGTAGGAGTACCGCATCTCCAATCTCCCGAAGGAAAAGATAGTAATTTGTTGTCTTGATGTGACCGAGCGCGTCGACACACGTAAGAATGAAGGTCTCGATGCGCTTCTTACTG
>JACNIV010000167.1 GCA_014382915.1 Candidatus Cloacimonadota bacterium
TTAATTCATCTTGTAATTGTTTAGGAGCAAATAATGGTTTACCTGTCTTTATAACGTATGATGTAAGAGTTTTACCAGTCGGGAAAGTTTCATAATCATCTTTCTCATCAATATCAAAAGGAAGAGATATCATATTAGTTTTTTCATCGTATAAGGCAACATAGAAATTGGTAGTATCGATCACATTCCCCAGATATTCTCTTATTTTGCTGTAAAGGTCATGCATTTTATCTGTTGTATTCAAAGCATTGGAAATGTCATATAATGCTCTTTGAATGTTCTCTGCCTGTATTCGTTCTGTTGTATCCCTGTCAACTCCTCGATACCCTAATAAATTTCCTTTATCATCAAGAAGTGGAACAGCGTTTGTTTCCAAGAAAATAACCCGTCCATCCTTATGTACATTGCGATTGACTAAATCATGAAATTTTCCTTTCTTTTTAAATACTTCAAAAGCGGTTTCTTTCAACTTATCACGCTCGGCCGGATGGAAGAAATCATAGAAATGTTTTCCCAACACTTCCTCCGGTACATAGCCAAGAACCTGTTTAACGACCGGACTGCAATATGTGTAGCGTCCTTTCTCATCTGTCTCCCAGATCCAATCTCCACTATTGGTTACGATATCTTGAAATCTTTCCTGGGATACCAGTAAAGCAGCTTCTTTTTTTGTAATATCCTCGAGAATGCTCAGCAACGATTTTCTGGATTCTTCTGACTTCTTATAGAGACTTTCAAGCTTTTTTTCCGTCTGCTTACGTTTTGTGATATCATGAACAGTTCCAATGCTGACTGCTTTTCCCTTAAAATTGATTATCCCAACACTCATAAATACATCGACCCGCGTCTTTCCGTCTTTACATAACATCCGAAACTCATATTTGGAAAGGATGTCTTCTCCAGCCTGACGCCTTCGGTAACGCTCTGCAACCATCTCTACATCTTCCGGAGCTACTAACTTTCGGAAATCCATGCCGATCACTTCTTTCTCCTTATAACCTATCATAGAAGCGAAAGCGGGATTGACCAATTTCATAAAACCGTCTTGAATAAAAAAAACACCATCTTGAATACTATCAATCAATGTGTGGTATTTTTCTTCACTTTCAAGAAGTGCTTCTTCAGCTTGTTTGTGTATGATAGAGAGTGCAATTTCATCTGCTACAAATTCCAAGATTTCAATATCTTTTTCCGTATATAAAGATGGATTTGTATAACTGTGAACAGCCACTATCCCAGTAACTTTATCTTCAATCTTTAATGGAACTCCAAGCCATATTTTGGGAGTTGTTCCATGTATTTTCACTTCTCCGGAATGAACTAATTTTTTTAGAACTTTCTCAGTAGCAAGAAGTGGTTTTCCCGTATTAATCACATGAGCAGTAATTGTTTTACCGGCTGGAAACGAAGTAAATTTGTCCTTCTCATCCACAACATAAGGAAGGGAAATGATATTAGTCTTCTCATCGAAAAATGCAATATAAAAATTTGTTGTATCAATAATTTTACTTAGATACTCCTTTATTGAAACAAATAATGCATGTAAGTCTTTTGTAGTATTTATTGCCTTGGCGATATTATATAAAACTAATTGGGTTTTCTGGGCTTTTTTACGCTCGGTGATGTCCTGCTGGATAGCTGCTATTTCTACAAGTTCATCTTTTGCATTTTTAATTGCAAATACACGTGTATCGATTGGATATATTTCTCCGTTCTTACGTATGCAAAGTAACTCTCCTCTCCATTCGTCTTTTGTTTTAACCGCAGAGCGGATTTCTTTGGCAATAGCAGTTGTATCTTCGGAAACAATAAGATTTGCCGGATCGGTATTCAGAAGTTCGCTCAATTTATAACCACTCATTTTTTCAAAAGCAGAATTAATATAAGTTATTTGACCTTCAGGGCTTGTCAGGATCATCCCATCACGAGCATTGCGGATGATTTCAGAAAGATGAAGATTAATTTGTTCTGTATTCTTTTTTTCTATAGCAATCGCAATCTGGTATGAAATAAGTTCTAAAATCTCCACATCCTTTTCATTATAAATAGAAGCATCTTTGTAGCTTTGTAAAGCAATAACTCCAATAATCTTTTTTTCATATCGCATTGGAATTCCCAACCATACTTCAGATATTGAGCCCGATATCTCTATCTTTCCCTCTTTTGCAAGTTTCATATAATATTCTTTGGTCGCTAATAATGACTTGCCGGTCCGTAAAACATACTCAGTTAGACCTTTTGATAGTTTTTTGGGAACAGGCTCTGGCTTCGCATCCTTTTCATCGATATAGTAGGGGAACGATATTACATTTTTATCTTCATCATAGAGTGCAATATAAAAGTTGGTAGTATCTATAACTGTACTTAGATGCTGATGGATAGTATGATAGAGTTCATCAAGATTTTTAGAAGTATTTACGGTTTTGGCGATATTATAAAGAACTAATTGGACCAGCTCTGATTGCTTGCGATATGTGATATCTCTAAAAGCCACAAGAACCGAATCTTTATTTTCAAATTTTGTAGGAACAGCAGCAACTTCAACATCTCTTATCTCATTTTTTGTATTTATAAACTTTTCTTCAATTAAACCAGCTGGAACTTTTTCTTTCATTATTTTCCGGATTCTTTTTGCCGCTTTTTCTCTATAATCCGGATGAACAAAATTTATAACTGGAGAGCCGATAAATTCTTCCGGATTCTCTGCTTTAGAAAATTTTAAGGCAGCTTTATTTCCTGCTACTACTTTTCCTTCTGAATGAATAACAACAGGATTTGGAATTAATTCGAAAATGTTACGATATCGTGCTTCACTTTCCCTAATAGATTCATCTGCCTGTTTTCGTGCTATTCCAATCGCAATCGCGTCCGCAATAAATTCCAGGAGAGATAGATCTTTTTTTGTATAAAGAGACTCTTGCCTATAACTCAAAACTGCTAAAGCACCGACAACCCTATTCTCTATTATAAGAGGAACCCCTAACCAGCTCTTGCTTTTCCATTCACGGTCATCGATTTCTCCAAGCTCGATCAATTTTTTCAATCGTTCTTCAGTTAAGAATAAAGACTTTTTATTACGGATCATATATGCTGTGAATCCTTTTGCTCTTAATTTAATAGGAGGTTTAACATCAAACATTTCATCAACAAAATAGGAAGCAATTATTTCTCCTGTTTCTTCATTGTAATCTGCAATATAAAAATTTGTCGTATCGATAACCTTACCGAGTTCTTTGTGTATAATTTTATATAATTCATCCAGATTTTTAGTAGTATTAACTGCATTTGCAATATTATATAATACTATTTGTGTTTCCTCTGCTTGCTTTCGCTCTGTGATATCTCGAATTGCTACCACTCTTGCCGAGTGTCCTTTGAATTCTATTGATTTTCCACAAACTTCAGCACGAAATTCTGAGCCGTCTTTTCTAATTGCAACTAATTCAAAAGGTTTTTTATATTTTTCTTCAAAATTCTTTAAAGTCAGTTCCTTTGATTCTATTGCGACAAACTCTAACAAAGGTTTGCCAACTATTTCATTTTGGTTATAATCAAAAAGTTCACATGCTTTTTTATTGGCTACTACCACCTTACCATCCTGAATTATTCCTATTCCTTCCATCGATGCATCTGAAAGACTATGGAATTGTAACTCTTTCTCAGCCAGTACTTTCTCTGCTTGTTTGCGCTCTGTGATGTCAACTGCCACGCCTGTATAACCTATATGTTTACCGGTAGTATCAATTGTTTTGGAAACCAAGAGACGTGCAGGAAATTCTGAACCATCTTTGCGGATCAGGGTAATCTCATCGTCAAACTTTCCTTCCCTATCCACAGTATCGATAACAGTTTTTGCTTCTTTGTCGTTACAATGAAACCTGCCTGGAGTTAGTTTTCCTATTACTTCCTCAGCTGTGAATCCGAACATATCTTCAGAAGCCCTGTTCCAACTCGTATATTTACCGCTAAT
>JACNIV010000168.1 GCA_014382915.1 Candidatus Cloacimonadota bacterium
TATCCGCGTAACACAATGGCAGAAGATGGCAGCCTGTGGAAGCAATTCGAGTGGGGAATAGGGATCGATCTGGATAGAGATATTATTACCAGTGAAATGGAAGAAGAGGTTGGCGAGATCATCCTGACGACCGAGGATTCCTTGAAATCGATAGAAGACCTTTTTGAAGAAGCATCCTTGTGGGAGGTGGGTTCCAATAGAAAGAAAGTAGCACGAGCCAAAAAAGCTTTCCTGGCAAGAGGAATGGAAGCGGTAACTTATATCTGTGAAAATAAGCTTGCCACCACCAGCAGCCTGCAATTACGTCTGATAGAAAAATTAGCCGAAACATATCCTGATTCACTCGCACCGCTGGTTTTGCAGAAGATCTTTGATGAGAATAATATTGTTCAGAAAAATTCAATTCGGATGCTGGGAGTTACAAAATATAAAAAGGCTGTAAAACCTTTACTACAAATGCTTAAAAAGAAAAAGTGCCACGATCTCAGGAGGAATATTATTTCTGCTCTGGGCAAGATCGGAGATAAAACAGCAGCAAAAAGTATCTCACAGTTTATAGATGATGAAGATGAACTTTGCAGATTGAGTGTGGTGGGTGCTTTAAAGAAACTGCATAACCCCAAATTCCTGCCGGTGCTGATCATAGCGCTCGATGATGAGATGTTCACTGTGCGCTCTGCTACTATGACCGCTCTGCAGGATTCTGTGAATGAAACCTCACTCGAGCTTCTCATGGAATATATTCAAGATGGATCATCTAAGTATAAAGAACTGGGAATAACAACGCTTTCCAATATGCTATTTTCAATACCGGATAGTGTAAAAATAGAATATGCAACCTTTAATAATGACGCAATGAAGCTTTTTGAAGAAGAAGTTTCCAATACAAGTGTACATATCCGCTCAGCCGCAGTGGAAGCTGTTTACAGAAATGGAACCGGGCAGAATAGAGCATGGCTCGATATAAAAATGAAATTTGAATCCGACTCGCTGGTTTTAGCGGTTTACAAAAAAATAAAGAAAGAAATATTAGATAAATAAAATTAATGGTTCTGAAAAATGAAAAAATGTCTTTCTGAGGATGAATTTACAACGGCATTCGACGAAGAATCCGTCTTAGCCGGACACAGTCTCATTATAAGCGGAGATCCTTCGTTAGGTATATGGAAAGAATTCCTCAGGATGACGAGTAATCTATTTTTGCAGAACTCATTTAAGTTAATAAAAAATATTGAAGAGGAATATATGAAAAGAATTTTAGTATTTATAATAACAATATCGGCTGTGAATTTATTTTCGCTAATACCTCAATTTATGACGGAGCCAGCTATCTCACCCGATGGAGAAAATGTCTGCTTTGCTTATATGTCCGATCTCTGGACGGTTTCCTTTGAGGGTGGAGAAGCCAGAAGAATAACCACTACCAAAGGTGAGGACTGGCATCCTGTGTTTTCACCTGATGGGAAGCAAATAGCTTTTAATTCAAACCGTGACGGCTGGTCGGCGATCTATCTTATTCCTGCTACAGGCAGCAAAGCTGAGCTTTTGAACAAAGAAGAACTCGAGCTTCTGGACTGGTTTCCGGATGGGAAAAGCCTGCTGGCAAAGAGAAATGAGATCGGCAGAAGAAACAAATTCTTCCGGGTTTTAATGGATGGAAGCTTTTCTGAAATAACATCTTTCGGTGGAAATAATGCCAGCATTTCCAGAGATGGAAAAACGATCCTGTTCGACCGGGGTGGAATGGTTTACCGGGAAGCTTACAGGGGCAGTTTCAATGGTGATCTCTGGGAATATGATCTGCAAACAGATAGTTATAACAGGCTCACCAATACAGAACTTACAGAACAATATCCTGTTTATTCCAATCTTCCGGGTAAAATTTATTTTGCAGCTTCCGATGGTGTAAATTTCCAACTTTATGAAGGGAATATTACCGACCTTGATAATAAAAAACAACTAACAGATTTCAAAGAATTCTCTGTTCGTAATATATGCATTGCAGGCGATATCGACCGGCTGGTCTTTGAAAAATTTGACGAACTGTGGAAATATGATGCTGCCAGAGAAAAAGCTTCAAAATTGGATATCGTCATCAACCAGGATTTCCTGGATACATTCGATATAAAAGAGAATATTCAAGATAAAGTGGAAAATTATGCCATTTCCAGCAATGGAAAATTAGTGGTGTTTTCCTATAAATACGATCTTTTTGCTATTCCTGAAAAAGGAGATGACGTAAAACAGATCACATTCCACCAGAAAGGAATTAAAGATATCCAGATAATGAATGACAACCGGACAATAATTTTCAGCAGTTTTGTAGATGGACAGCCCCAGCTTTTCCGCGTAAACATCAGGGATATTTCCAATATCGAAAAGTTGAAATGGGGGGATGATAAATTCATCGAATGGATCAAAATAGATAGCAACAAACTAATGATAGGTTATTCCGATAAAAAAAGACAGCATCAGATCGCCGTTACCGACAGCCTGGGAAATAACATTCAATCCATTATCAACGATCAATTTGTGATAGAAAAAGCTGCTCTAAGTCCCGATAACAGGTATGTTCTTTATATTGAAACCAGGCAGGAGGTGTGGAGTAGGCACCTTTATATTTATGATCTTGAGAACAACACAAAAGAGCTGCTCTATAATATCGATGGCTACCTGGATGAACTATTCTGGGGCAAGGATCTCAAATCGGCTTTATTTACGCGCAACAAAGAGATCTGCCGGCTGGACTTGCAGGCAAAAAAAGATTTTTATAAAAAAGAAGACCACTGGAAAGAAATACTGGATCCCATCCAGGATTTTAAGGAAAAGAAAGAAGAAAAAATAAAGAGTAAAAATGATACTGTAAGAATCGACCTCGAAGGGATCGCACTGCGCATCACTCCCATAATTTCCCGACCGGGTACAAACCTGGTTGTGCAGGTTCTGAACGACTCTACTTTCTACTACCTGAACGAATTCGAGAAAAAGTTCTTCCTGTATAAAACAGACTACTTTGGTGATAATGACAAGAAGGTTTATTCATTCAGTAAAAAACCGGAGCATCTATATTACAACGAAGAAAATGAAGCCTTTTATTTTGTATTCGATGAAAAATTAATGAAGATGAATCCCAACTCCCAAAAGGTGGAAATAGTTAATAATAAATTCAAATACGAATATAATAAATTGACCTTGAACAATGATATTTTCTACCAGGTGTGGGTAGAGTTCGGCAGAGGGTTTTATGATCCCGATATGCATGGAATTAACTGGAAAAGAGCCGGCAAACGTTTTGCAAAATACCTGGAGCATGCTTACACACCGCAGATATTGAAATCGGTAATTTATGAAATGATCGGTGAGGTCAATGCTTCCCATACCGGTTATTATCCCCGCAGTGAAAGCGAAGTAACCCAATACAAAACTGCTTATTTAGGTTGTGAATTTGACCTGCATGATCTTCCCGGAGATGGCATACGCATCAGCAAAGTTTACCGCAAATCCAAGCTGTATAAACCGCACGGTATAAAAGCCGGAGACATCCTGATAGCGGTTGATGGTAAAGAAGTGAATAAAAACGCAGCTATCCTTTCCTTATTCAAAGATAAAATAGATGAAAGTATTAAATTGGGTATAGTGAACAATGACGGTGTGAAAGTGGTTACTGTGAAAGGATTGAGCTATAGCGAGAACAGGGATCTTTTCTATGACAACTGGGTGGAAGAACGAAGACAGCTGGTGGAAGACGCCACAGACGGAAAAGTAGGCTACCTGCATATTCGCAGGATGGATGAAGCCAGTTACGATAAATTCCTGCAGGACCTGTTTGCGGAAAATTCCGCTAAAGAAGCTCTCATCATAGATGTGCGCGATAATGGCGGGGGGCGGATATCGGATAAAATGATTAATGGGGTCCCCAGGAAAAACTAACAGAAGAACTTCCGCCAGTAATTT
>JACNIV010000169.1 GCA_014382915.1 Candidatus Cloacimonadota bacterium
AGTATTATGATGCTTTAGATGTTGATGAAAAATTAGAAGACATTTTAAACAAACCAAAAGAATTTATAACTTCTTATTTAAAAGCAGGAGACAAATTGCCACCTGAAGTGACCAATATAATTGATAATTTGAGTATTGAACGTTTGCAACATACAATTTCTATATTTTTTTTGGGTCTGCTTTTATATTCAGGGATTCCACAACCCATAAACCCTGACACTGAAACAACTTCTTGACCTACGAAGCTTCAGCGGAGTAGGTTTTCCTTGACACTATTCTCCAATTTCTCATTTTTCTTCACAGATTTGTTTTAACTATTAAATAAAATTGGAGTGAAAATGAAAAAGTTCTTATATGTATTCTTTACAATATCAATTATAGCTGGATGTTTTATTAGTCAGAATGCAGATGAATACTATAACAGTGCTGCTTCTAAAGCAAATCTTGGTGATTTTGACGGTTCGATTGAAGACTGCAATAAAGCGATAAAGTTAAATCCTGAATATTTAGAAGCATACAAATTCCGTGGAGTTATAAAGGATAAACTTGGTGACTATTATGGTGCGATTGCAGACTACATTAAAGTGATAGAACTGGACCCTGAAGATGCAGAGACTTTTTGTTACCTCGGTCTTTCTAAAGGAAACCTTTGTGACTTTCATGGTGCAATATTAGACTTCACAAAATCGATAGAACTGAATCCTAAAGATGCAACAGCTTATTATTATCGCGGATTTAGTAAAACTAAGCTTGGTGACTTTAACGGTGCGATCGATGATGGCACAAAGGCAATAGAACTTGACCCTAAATGTGCAAAGGCGTATAAATACCGTGGTCTATCTAGGCTCAATCTTGAAGACCTCAATGATGCTATATCTGATTTCAAACAAGCTGCTAGATTAGGTGATACTTTTTCTCAAGAATATCTCCGTGATAATGGTTACAGTTGGTAGTCTATGAAAATTAAGCAGTCTAATGTAAGTTATACGTATAAGGAAAATATATGAGTATTACATTTGAAGATATTAAAATGGATCCTTCTCAAAAACTATACATTGAATTGGCTGAGAAAAAATATGGGACACCTCTTCCTGCCGAAATACAGCAAATAATGCTTGAAATAAGTACAAAGGCAGTAGAACGAACTGAGCAAAGATTACGTTGGACACGACTTATGTATAACCTCACTAAAAAAATAAATTCTAGGAAAGGTATTGATAGCGATTTTCCTCTATTTTGGATTTATTTGTATGGTTTATTAACTGAAATGTTAAGCGATTTCGATCTATATTTAAAAATCGGCAAAATACCTGATTTTCTCCAACCAATATATATCACGCTGTACAATATAAAATCCTCATTTAGTGATGGTGAAGTTAGATTTATTAAATTTATGCGGCATAATCATGTCCATCTTCATTTAGATTATTATTGGAGTAAAACAACAATCCAGAATGAATTAATAGTCAAGGTTAAAACGCCAACAGAAATAGATGCACGAGACAATACCGAACGTATAATTAAAGATCATAATAATAGTCAAAACCAAGTAGCGTGTGATTTTGCTCGGCAAATATCTGTAAACGTAAATTTACTATATGATCAAGTTTCAGAAGCAACGAAAATCGTATAACAATAAAAATTAAGCTGACTGTAACAGCGATGTACGAATTTGATTTTTTGGTGCTCGCAAAACGTATTTTTAAATATTAAAATTTAGTGCTAAGTATGTTCCAGCAGGTTATTTTAATGTTAATCGAACACATTCCTAATTCCTGATTATTTTTACCCTTCCACCACATAAATATAATTCTACAGTACCCGGATTTTTTACATAGGGGAGAGCCGGGTTTGTAAAGTAACTTTCCGAAACTTACTTTCAAGAACTTCTATTTGAGAAGTTTCGTAAAGTTTGCTTATGGTTTTCGAGAATGCATTGACAGAATTCGGTTAATCTGGAATTTACCTTTTTGTATGAAATAAGCATACAATTGTATGCAAAAAGGATACAATATGCTTGCTGAAATTTTATCTTCCAGGATCAGGGTAGAAATATTCAGACTTCTTTTTGGGTCTGATAATGCTGCTTTACATATGCGTGAGATAGAACGTAAATCTGGTTTTGCTATTGGCACGGTTCAAAGAGAATTACGTAAATTGGTAAAGCTTGATCTTATTAAGAAAACAAAAGATGGTAATCGTACTTATTATCGAGCAAACAAAGAAAACCCGATATATCAGGATATTTTTAATATTGTCCAAAAAACAGTTGGTTCGATTTTTCTGTTGAAAGAAGCTCTTTCGCAATCCACGGTAATAGAATTTGCTTTTATTTTTGGGTCATTCGCTGCTGGAAAAGAAAATTCCCACAGCGATATTGATTTAATGGTCATTGGAAATCTTGGATTACGTAATGTTGTTTCTCTTTTATCAGGAATTTCAGAAAAAACGGGAAGAGAGATAAATCCGCATGTTTTTGTGACAACTGAATTAAAAAAAAGAATCGAATCAAAAGATAATTTTATTACAAACTTAATTAATTCAAAAAAATTATTTATTATCGGAGAGGAAGATGAATTTAGAAAGCTGGTTAGATAATGATAGTGTAGAAGAACACAAAACCAGCAAACAGGAAATTACCAATCTACTGAAAATTTAGATACTTGCCGTTCAAAAAGAAATATTCTTGATTATGATTATGCAGGTGGTGTAACAGCGCAAGATGCTAAGGAATTAATTAATTTCGTTAAATCATTTAAAAAAGAAGTTATTGCCTGGCTCCGTCAAAATCATACTGAATATTTATAATACTCCATTGAGGTTGAATAGCTCTTTCCATGGGGGAGAGCCGGGTTTGTAAATTAACTTTCCGAAACTTATCTTTAAATTCCCACTTTCGTGAGAATGACACTATAAAGAAGTTTCGTAAAGGTGACGTAAGTTCGTAGAATCTTGATTTGCAACGAACCAGCACTTGATGCGCAGCGAGATCCGAAGAATTTCGAAAAGTGTGCATCGAAAGCTGGGGAGGACAAAGCCCATCTTCGCTCCACACTCCTTATGTCATTGCGGAGCAAGTCTGGGTACTGGCATATATTTCCTTATCTGACCTGATCCGTCTTAATCACCGGTATATATTCCCATTATCCGATTTTGTCGGCGGCTGAAAATAAATTGACTCTAAAACAACCAAATTTTTTAAGACATCATTATTGTGCTCAATGATGTATAAAAATAAATATGCATTCTGCATAATTGAGTGCTTTTTGTCATCCTGAGAAATTCTTCTTGCATTTCCATCGAAGGATCTCCGCTTATAATGAGAATGTGTCCGACTTAGACGGATTCTTCGTCGAATGCCTATGTAGGTTTTTCTCAGAAAGACGTACCATTTTCTTTATGCAGAACACGTTAAAATAAATAATGAGGAATAATGAGAAAAATTAAAAACATCGCCATCATCGCGCATGTGGATCACGGCAAGACCACTCTCATAGATGCAGCTTTAAAGCAGTCCGGCATCTTCAGAGAAAATCAGAACATTACCGAGCGCGTGATGGATAGCAATGACCTGGAAAGAGAGCGGGGGATCACCATCTTTTCCAAAAATGCCTCTCTTACCTATAAAGATTATAAAATAAATTTCGTAGATACACCCGGTCATGCCGATTTTGGAGGTGAAGTTCAGCGTATTATGAAAATGGTGGATGCTGTTTTGTTATTAGTTGATGCTTTTGAAGGAACTATGCCGCAAACAAAATATGTGCTGAAAAAATCTTTGGAATTAGGCTTAAATCCCATTGTGATCATCAATAAAATAGACCGACCGAATGCCCGGCCTGCCGATGTACTGGAAATGATATTTGACCTGTTTGTGGAACTCAATGCCAATGATGCTCAACTAGATTTCCCGGTTCTTTATGCCTCCGGT
>JACNIV010000170.1 GCA_014382915.1 Candidatus Cloacimonadota bacterium
TTGCTATTCTTATAATATTGTCATTACTGGAATAACTATTAAAAAAATCTTCTGCAGTTTCCAGTTCATCATCTGTAAAACGGTTTGTCATAGAAATGTAGGAGAGAACATAATCATCATCGTCAAAGATACCATTTCCATTGCTATCATAAACAACTGCATCTTTTTGATCTTGCGAAAGAAAGAGGACAGCATTGAGATTTTTCCTTTTCCAATCCACAGCAAAGCCGCGCAAAGCATATTCTTGGGTGCGGGAAACATCACCAATAATGCCTGTGATCCTTTTATTGAATCCATAACCTGTTTGCCGGGGACTGTAATAATCATTATTTTCCATTACCAGCCCTTCCCCGAATGTAGCCCGGTAATTTCCTGCATATAGTTTTATAAAGTTTTTGCCATGAAAATCCAATTCTTTCTCGTAACCTACATAGAACTTGCTGTCTTTGAACAGATCGTCGGTGGAACTATTAACAATACCGTTACTACCTTTAGGTGAGTCATACAGAAATCCAGCTTTCCATTCATTCTGAAATCGCAATCTTAGTTTATTGGTAACTGCAACTCTATCATTCTGCATATTGAAAAAGCCCCAGTAATTTTGTTTCTTGATCTCCGGTGCGGAAGGATCGGAAGACGAACCGGAATACCGGATCATTGTTTCCCTATACATATCCATTACATCATCAGGATAGGGATCATCATTGTATTTCATCTGATAATCTATAAATAGATCCTGGGTAAGTGGTTTATCTTCGTAGTAAACATAGTGCCTGATGTTACTGGCTCCATAATAAGAAATTCCCGGAGATTTTCGTAAGTCGCTATAACTCGAAATGGAGTCTCCGAAGCTGACCCTGTTCAAAATAGCTGCTACATCTATAGGTGAGGCATTGGGCAGATTCAATATATCGGAAAAATTGAGTTTATTGATATTGCGTGGGGTCATCAGGTAATCTTCCCAGACGTCACTCATACCTTCCTGCAAGCCTTCATTACTACCCAATCTTTCAATAAGATAATAGATCTCTTCCCTGCGCTGGGCAGTTTCATCTTGATCGTCGTAATGCGATACCGTGACCAGCGGTTTGATCTTGTTCAAAGTAACCTGGTCTATCGATTCGATTTCTCTCAGTTCATATATACTCTTGAAGATACTTATGTAATCACGATGATCCATAATATCTTCTGCCTGTTCAGATGAAATGGGCAATGTTTTGAGTTCCTTCAAAGTAGCCGTATTAAGGTCGATCTTTATTGCTAAAAGCACAATGGAAACGTTTATAATAAGCCATATGAACAATAATTTTTTCATATTCTATTTCCCTTTGTTCTCAATCGGACATATATACTAATATAAGTATATTTCCATGAGTAAATAAAAAAGCGGGCTATATATTGTAAAGTTTTTTCAATCTGAGAAGGATATATAAAAAGAATTTGACAAACGCCCTTGTATTCAGATTCTTTGCCAGAAGAATTTTGGAGGAAAAATGACAGATAATACTATTGTTGAAAAAAAAGGTAAGTTCTCGTTAATAGAGCTTTTAATGGTTATAATGTTAGTAGGAATAATCTTCACTTTAACTATTCCATTAAGAAACGATAGAGTGAACCAGAAAAAAATGAAAGAAGCTATTTATAATATCCAGGTTATTGCCCGTGCAGATGTAGCTTTCAAAGATGATCCTGCTAACGGATATTATATTTTTGAACATTCAGTAATAAATCTTAATGAAGGCGGAACCTACTCCGGAGAGGATCTCTTGAACATAACAAACAATTTGCAGAAAACCGAAGATTTTTTCTATTTTGATTATTCAGTTACAGATAGTACTGTGGTGGCATCCAGCAATAAGAACTTCGGAAAAGAAGGGGCAAAGTTATATTATTATCTTCCATCCGGTCCCTGGGGTGTGGGTGAAGATAGAATATCAAAAAGCGTATTAGACCCCAACTGGTTGCCATAGTATGCATTTTTAAATATTATGATAATAGAAAAGGACCTTCAGTCTGTTGAGAAACGGATTGAAGGTTTTTTATTATGTTTCTAACAAATAATCCATTTTGGTATCCGGGATTGTCTTTTATCCCTTTCTTTTTTTCTTATGCAGAGATACACTACCATTACAGGTTTCTTTATCCCAGATATTTCAGGAAAGAACCGGAGATAATTGCCGACCTGCCTATTCGCTGCATTAGATCAATATCTTCAAAATTACCGGTTCTGATAATAGTTAAAGACAGTCACCTGTTCCCCATTGAACTCTCTTCGATTTCTGTTGATATATCCGCCAATGGCAGTCTTTTTTCTCAGGAATTCAATATCAACGAAAAGCTCACACAAAAATATTATTCCAGAATCCTGGAAATGGATATCTCAACTATTATATCTGACGAACAATTGAGTATTAATGTAACAATTCGATATCAGATCAATGGTAACAAAAAAACAGTTATTAATGATAACTATCCTGGTTTAAAGAAGACCCCTTTCGAATGTTATCTAACTGAAAGCAAGCTGCCTGTTCCAGAAGGCTGGTATGCCGGAGAGCCGCATTATCACAGCATATACACATCCGACCAGGTGGAATTCGGTGCCGATATCCCCGCCACTGTGAAAATGGCCAAGGCAATTGGACTGTCCTGGCTTTTTATTACCGATCATTCTTATGATCTGGATGATTCCGAAAATTCTTACACAATTAATGATCCAGATATTCCCAAATGGGAAAAAATGTTTAATGATGTGCACCATAATGATGAGAAGGATTTCAGGGTAATTCCCGGTGAAGAGGTATCTATCGGGAATTCCAAAGGCAGGAATGTTCATCTATTAGCCATCAATCATCCCGCTTTCATCGAGGGAGCCGGTGACAGCGCAGAAAAATGGTTCAGGAACAAACCGCAAAGATACCTGCAAGAAATTGAAGAATTACATAGTGAATCTAATTTATTCATTGCCGCTCATCCGAATGATGATATTTCCTTTCTACAAAAACTTACTCTACGTCGCGGAAACTGGTCTATAGATGATTATCAGAACAGTGGAATTCGATTCCTGCAATTGATCAACACTTCCCATTTTCCAGATGTTTTGAAAGCTGTTAATCATTGGAGATCGTTACTTTTGCAGGGTAACCGATTTTACATCCTGGCAGGAAACGATGCTCATGGAAACTTTAATGTAATGCGTCAGATCAAAACACCATTCTGGAAATTATTTACTTCTCACGATCAGGTTTTCGGTAAGTTTTTTACAACCTTCAAATACAAAAATAATGACCCTATACAAGGAATTAAGAACGGAGAATTAATTGTGAGTAACGGACCATTTTTGAGTTTCCAGTTAAAAGCAAAAAGAATATATTATACGATAGGTTCAACTATTAAAGATAAGAGTGTTTCATTGGAATATGAAACACGCACTGCTCACGAATTTGGTGAGATTAGAAAGTTGAGTCTTTATATTGGCGATACAAATTCAAAGAAAGAAAATAAAATTTCAAACCCGCAAAACAGCTTGAAAATTGAATTGCCTGCCAGGGGTTATGCACGAATGAGTATGAGCACATCCCAAGGTGGATTTGTTTTAACAAACACGGTGTGGGCGGAGTAGGTTCAATAGTTTGAACTTTGCGATACTTGACACAAGTCTAAAAGATATTGTGTTAAGTTGTGACTTAACATTTTTCAACTTAACTAAAGTTTCAGTTTCATACGCTCGTTACGAAAGTCCTCTTTCGTAACGATAATATATTACTTTATCAATATCATTTTTTTGGTAATAGTTTTCTTTTCAGTAACAAGCTGGTAGAAATAAACACCAGAGCTTACCGGTTTCCCATTATCATCTTTCCCATTCCAGATCATTTCACTGCGACCGGGGCTCATGTAGCAATCTAACAGGGTTT
>JACNIV010000171.1 GCA_014382915.1 Candidatus Cloacimonadota bacterium
ATGGTTCCGATGAAAATAATCAGCCTGTAAGTTCAGGGATATATTTCTATAAATTGAAAGCTGATAATTATTGGAAAGTTAGGAAGATGATATTGATGAAATAATGAAACCTTCCGAACGGTTATGCTACTTTCAATGAATCTTAACCTTCGGAATGGTTTGATAGCTATTAATATGAGAAGGGAAAAATGAAAGCTTGGATTATTATATTATTGTTGATTATTCTTTCAATTATCTATCTGAATGCAGAAAGCATTGAACTTACCGGTGATAGAAATAACCTGAAGATCAATGGTAGTTTTGAGATCGAAGAGATTACTTTTAGGAAAGTGGAAAATGAAAAATATAATATCCTGCAAATTCCGGGATGTGTGAACACAGGCATTTATGGTGAAGCCGAACTTCCTGTTTATACAAAGCTCATTAGTTTGCCGGAAACAGGAAACTTTAAAGTAAATGAAATACAATATGAATTCGAAGAAGTTGAACTTGATAAAAAGATAATACCACTTGGCTGGCAGGATAATAAAAATACAGATAATGATTTATATCTCAGGGATGAATGGCTTCCACAAGATATCGTTACAATATCCAAACCAAATATCATGAGAGGAAGCCGCTTTTCGCAGATAACCGTGGCAGCAGTTCAATATAATCCTTTCCAGAACAAAATGAGAGTATTAAAAAATGTGGATATCGAATTTGATATCGATCATTCTAAAAATGAAAATCCATTAACAAAAACAAGACATTCAAATTCATTTGCTAACATCGCGGAAAAGAATATTTACGGTGCAGAAGTATTGAGAAACACAGATGGAGGACAATATCTTTTTATCTGTCCGGATGATATTGCAGCAACCCTTCAACCTCTTCTCAGGTGGAAAGAGAAACTGGGTTATAAAACCAGGATTGCCACAATATCCGAAACCGGCTCAACAAATGAGGAGATAAAAGATTACCTGCAAAACACTTATGACAACTGGGAAACACCTCCCGAATATGTAGTTCTGGTTGGTGATGTTAATGGTAGTTTTGTTGTTCCTGCTTTTTATGTGCCGGGTGGACCGTATTCTCCCTGGGATGAAACTGATCACAGTTATACATTATTAGATGGTGATGATTACTTCCCGGATATTTTAATCGGAAGATTATCTGTGCGCAGCATATCCGAACTGCAAACGATCATGAGTAAGATAATTAAGTATGAAAGCGATCCTTTTATGGAAACTGATTGGATCAAAAGTGCATTGATGATTGCTTATATATACCCAGTTCCATGGTATGAGATATTTTCCCATCGCGAAATAGTTATGGCAGTTAGAGATAAACTATTGGATTTTGAATATACAAAAGTTGATACTTTTATTTATCCATACCAGTCGGGAAATACTCAATTGGCAAATATGATCAATGATGGGCAGTCATTTGTCAATTTCAGGGGATGCGGTAGTTATAATCATTGGTCAGCAAATCCAAATTATGAGTTTTTTAATATTGACGATGTGAATAATTTGAACAATGGTTATATGCTGCCGATGGTAACCAGTATGACCTGTGGAACAGGGGGTTTTGCCTCAACAGCTTACCCTTCCACCTTTGGTGAAACATGGCTTAAAGCAGGTTCACCATCCGTACCCAAAGGTGCAATAGGTCTTATCGGTCCCAGCGAACAGGATACTCAAACCAGTTGGAATAACTGCATTGATCTGGGGATATACCAGGGCATTACTCAGGAAGATCTATTCAAATGTGGAGAAATGCTGCTGCGTGGGAAAATGGAACTTTATAATAACTATCCTAACAACCATGCCTATATTGTAAATAACTCCGACCAATTTAATTTTTATATTTATAATTTACTTGGTGACCCGGGACTTGCGATCTGGACAGATACTCCCAAAGAAGTTGATCTTATCTTTGCTGAACAATTACCTTTTGGATCTAATTATGTCGAACTTCAAATTGAGATCGAGGATACGAATAAATCCTATTTTACTATAGCAATAACAAATGAGGACAGCCTTATTGCAGTTGGAATCACAGATGAATCTGGTTCTGTTAGCATTCCTTGTGAACTGGATTTTGGAAGTTATTCAGTCACCGCTTCAAAATATGGATACATTCCCCAAACAGAGGAATTTAGTGTTATTGAAGGTATTTATTTAGGGTTACTCGACTACGATTTGAGTGAAGATCCGGTCTCTGGAAATATTCTCAGCATTGAACTGACCTTGAAAAATTTCGGTACAGTTTCTGCAGAAAATGTGACTATAAATCTGGATACAGAAGAAGATAGAATAGAAGTAAAATCATCTGAAATAACTACTGATGAAATTCCTGCAGGTGAATTGTTCATTTGTGATTTCCAGATTCAGATATGCGATGAATGGTATGATGGTTTTACTTCTAATATGTTTGTAAATATCTCTTCAAATTTTGGTGAAAACAGTTCTATCATACCTGTTGAAATTCTTTCTCCGGAACTGGTACTTTCAGATTTTATTGTGGATAACAGTTCCAACTGCCTGATTCAAAATGAAAGTAGTAATGTAACGATTGAATTAAAGAATTGTGGTAGTTACGATTCTGGAAATTTCAATGTAAATTTTATCAGTCAAAATGATAAAGTTGAAATTATTAATGCTTCTAGTTCTTATGCGAATATTCCAATCAATAATTTTGGAAATAACCAAAACAATCTTACAGTAAATGTAGCAAATGTAATATCGGGAGAACTTGCCGATTTCAAACTTGAAATTTTACAAAATAATACTATCCTGCAGGAAATAGAATTTAATATTCCCATTGGGATCATCGATGAATTCAGTCCTACCTTCTGTAACTATGGTTATTATGCGATTGAATCGAGAGATGTGGGAAATTTTGAAGCTCCGCCGTATAACTGGATCGAGATAGACCCTGATCTGGGTGGGAATGGGATATTGATCGGTGCTGACCATGCAACTTCCGATGGATATATAAGGACCATTGATCTACCTTTTCAATTTTCCTTCTTTGGGCTTTTCTATCATTCTGTATCTGTTTGTTCAGAAGGCTTGTTATCTATGGGAGAAGCAAATCTTATTTTTCACAGGAACAGGAATATTCCTTCCGGGATAGGTCCTGATGCAATGATCGCTCCTTTCTGGGATGACATTGAAGACGGGGAATTATATGTTTATTTCGATGAAGAGGATCACTGTTTTATTATCGAATGGAGTGAATGGCATAATGTTTACAATCCTGAATATTTGGAAACCTTCCAGGTAATTTTATACGATCCTGAGTATTACCCAACCCCTACAGGAGATGGAGAAATACTTTTCCAATATAAAGAGATCCACAACATCGATCAGGAAGAAAATTTTGCTACTGTCGGCATAGAAAACGAAACTCAGACTGAAGGACTACTAATGACATTTGCTGATATTTACCCGCAGACTATTCAACCACTGGAGAACGAAACAGCAATATTATTCACGATCAAAGAAGGTCCTAATATTCCATTTCTAACTGCTACCCCATCATCAATTACAATCTCGGTTTATCCTGATACAATTATAACAAAAGAAATTACTCTATTTAATGCTTCAGAAGGAAATATAGACATTTCATATACATTAAACTTTTCCCATTTTTTAAGGAATTCAGGAAGATCGGGAAATCTAAACAACAGGAATATCGAAAATGATTATATACATTATGCTGGTGGTCAATTCATACCTGTATTGCCAATGAACCTGCAATTCTTACTTGTTCACATCAACATGGATAACGAATCTGTTTATGGTGTTAGTTTAGATTTCCCTTCAGGATTTTATATTAACAGTGCCACGAATATTGAAACTTTGAATTATAATAACGAGACTGGTGATGGTGTGGAAGTAAGCTA
>JACNIV010000172.1 GCA_014382915.1 Candidatus Cloacimonadota bacterium
CCAAAAGTTGAAATTCTTGAGAATGGAATTTACGCTAATGCCGGTGACTGGATGGGAAATAGTACCTATCTTGAAATGAACGATGGAGAAATAAAACTTTGTGAATATAGTAAGAAATTAAAGGAGAATCAGCGTTGAAAAAAGCATTGGGAATTATACTGTTAATATTGATTATAGGAGCGTGTAGTGTGGGTAAAATAGTAGTAGAAGAAAAACAGGAAGAAAAGGTAATAGTATTAATGAAGACCAGTTTGGGAGACATCGAATTGGAGCTTTTTCCAGACAAAGCTCCGATCACGGTAGAGAATTTTGTTAAATACATAAAAGATGGATTTTTTGACGGGTTGGTTTTTCATAGAGTAATCAATGGCTTTATGATCCAGGGTGGTGGTTTCGATAGGACCCCAATGCAGAAAGAACCGACTTACGACCAGATTCAAAATGAAGCGGATAATGGTCTTTCTAATCTTACCGGCACTATTGCCATGGCCAGAACAAATTCTCCACATTCTGCTACTTCCCAGTTTTTCATTAATGTTAACGATAACCTTTTCCTCGACCATAAAGACAAAGATCGCAACTGGGGATACTGCGTTTTTGGGACTGTTACAAAAGGAATGGATGTTGTGAACAACATCAAAGCCGTTCCTACTCATTTTCAACCGCAACTTGGCATGAAAGACTGGCCGGTGGAAGATGTGGTGATCGAGTCGGTTATAATAAAATAGTTTATAATAAATATCTGCTTGTCACATAGCTACTGCTGTGTGACAGGGCATTGTGTAGCTAAAGCTACTTAAATTTGAACTACATTTCATAGCTGGAGCTATGAAACGAGTAATAAGATGTAGTGACAGGAGATGTCATTAATCTTCCTTTTTACTTCTGGGATGTGCCTGATCGTATACTTTTTTCAAGTCTTTCAAAGAAAGATGCGTATACATTTCTGTAGTAGATAAATTGCTATGACCCAGCATTTCCTGCACAGCTCGCAGGTCTGCCCCATGTGATAATAGATGGGTAGCAAAGGAATGCCGGATAGAATGCGGTGAATAACCTTTAGTCTTGGCGATCAGCATGATGTAACGTTCCAAAATTTCCCTGATCTCGTCGGCATCAAGCGGTTTTCCGCTTTTAGAAAGAAAGAGTGTTTCATCACTATCCCGTGAAATAAATTGATCACGGATCTTCACGTAGTTCTTTACAGCGCTCACAGCCATTTTTCCTATTGGAACCAATCTTTCTTTATTGCCTTTTCCCAGGATGCGGATAATATTATTTGAAAGATCGAATTGAAATAACCGGCAACCTGCTATCTCACTGATCCTCATTCCGCAGGAATAGATCATCTCTAATATGGCTTTATTACGCACACCAAATTTGCTCGATAGATCGGGAATATTGAGAAGATCTTCCATTTCCTTTTCTGTAAAAAATTTGGGAAGTCTCTTTTCAAACCTGGGAATTTGCAGGTTCACGGCTGGATTTTTCTCTATCAGTTTTTGTCTTTCACAGAAATGGAAAAAATTCTTTATGGTAGTTGCCTTTCTGGCAAGAGTTCGGTTGTTTCTTCCTTTAATGCTTAAATCTCGTAAATAATCGCGCAGATACAATCGTGTAATTCCATTAATATCGATCTTTTCATTTTCGAAATACTTTTTTAAAAATTCATTGAGTTGCAGAAGGTCACTTTCGTATGCTTTTATTGTGTGTTTGGAAAGTCCTTGTGAGATCAATGTTCGGACGAATTGCTTAATCGTTTCCAACATCAAATTCGATCTCCTGCCAATTTTCTCTTATTTTTCCATCCCTATAAGTCAATCGGAGCTTCCCATAATTACCCTGGTTGGTAAGAATGCTGTAGAACATTGTTAAATGATTAGATAACAGCTCATTGTTTTTTTTCTGATAATCAAAACTTATTACAGCATCTACCGACAATTCTTTTACAATATCGTTATCTATGTATTTACTCAAGTTGGAAAGCATGATCACGTAATCTGTGTGTTTTGCCAGTAAATTTGCCTGCTGACTGGCAATATCGAATACATCGAAATCAAATATGGCATGATCTGCAATTTTATTTTTAACCACAAAATCCGGTGTATAGATAGAAAAGATACCGACTTTGAAGGAATCAGTTTCGATCACTGCATTTTTAATTATGGGAATGGAATCACTTTCTATATTCGATATAAGCAGTTTGAAATCTACATTCTTATCATAAAAACGATAATCCACCGGGCTTGCCAAAAAAGGTTGCACCAAATTCAGAAAAGTTACCGTAAGGCTGTCCGATTGCGGTGGAGCAAGAATCTTTCCTGCAAGTATATTTTCCTGTCGGATAGAATCGTTCTGGATGTTCTTCACCAGGAAATTAACCATGTTCATTTCTATATGTTCGAATTTCGGTTCAATAAAAAAATTCAGATCAAGATAATCCTCTGCCAGAGCAGTTCCCGCAATTAGTATGATGCTCAATACCAAGAATAACTTTTCCAACAATATCTCCATATAAAAATTTGTGTACTTAATGCAGAATCAATCCTACCTGTCAAAAAGAATTTTGACAATAATCTAATAAAAATATGTTTGGGTATATAAAATTGTATGTTAATTTATCATAAATTTGAATAGTGGAGAAAAAATTGAAAAATAAATTAATAGTAATAATTGGTGCTTATGGAAGCGGTAAAAGCGAATATTCCATCAACCTTGCCAAAGAGTTCAGCCTGAAAAGTGAGGAAGTTACTTTGGTAGATCTGGATGTGGTTAATCCCTATTTCCGCAGCCGTGATGTGCAAGAAAAATTTGCACAGGAAAGAATAGAAGTTATTGCTCCTGAAGGAGAAAATAAATATGCTGATATCCCGATGCTCTCACCAAGAGTAATGGGAGCAGTACAAAATCACGAAAGCACAGTGATATTGGATGTTGGTGGTGATCCTGCCGGGTGCAGAATTCTGGCCAGATATGTATCTAATATCAAAAAGCGCGGTTATGAAATGCGTCTGGTAATAAATACTAAACGCCCTTTTACATCAAACGAAGAGGAAATACTCACAATGCTGGATATGCTGGAATCTGTTTCAAAACTTAAAATTACGGAACTTGTTTGCAATACGAACCTGATGGAATTCACAGATGAAAATATTATAAGAGAAGGTTTGAAAATAATAAATAATGTTGCTATAGAAAAAGACTTAAAATTAGAAAATTACCTGGTTCTAAAAAAATATGCTGAGATCATACCGGACGAGATCGAAGGTAAGAAGAAGAAAGTTTTAAATTATTATCTTTCCAAACCCTGGGAAATGCCAATTATGAAAGGGATTTAGAAATTGATAATTGAAAATTGAAGATTGAAGATTATAGATTGAAGATGACGCTCGTTACGACCATGCCATGCGGCATCGCGTGGAAATCCTCTTTCGTAACGTATTAGTTACAATCCTTTCATAGCTTCATAAAGCTCGATAAATTCTTTTTCATCAAGTGTTTCACCTCTGCGGCTTAGATCAACAGGACAAAATTCTTTTAATTTTTCTATCTTTTCTTTTGAGATGATCTCCCGCAGGTTGCGACGCAACATTTTACGACGATTGCGGAATGCCGTTTCCACGATATGCCAGAAAAACTTCTCATTTTCAATTTCAGGTTTATCTATTCTCGGTATTAAACTAATAACCGCAGAATCTACTTTGGGTGGTGGTGAGAATAAATGGGATTTTACCGTGAATTCATATTTAGGTGTAAAATAGTACTGCATTTTTAAAGTGAGAATTCCGTAATCTTTTGTTCCAACTTTTGCATTAATTCTTTGGGCAACTTCTTTCTGGATCATAACTACAACTGTTGAAAAATGCTGAGCATATTTTGCCACTCTGAACAAAA
>JACNIV010000173.1 GCA_014382915.1 Candidatus Cloacimonadota bacterium
TTATAGTCTTTAGTTTATTATTTGATATTGAGTCAAGTGGAATTTTTTTCCATGATAGTAATAAAATTTCCAGATTTTGGAAAAAAACTTGTCAGAATTCAAACCGTTAAAATCTTCGAGGGAAAAATAAAAATCAGCTGGAAAAGGAGACAGTTTTATGAATTATACAAATGAAAAAATAGTTAAAGGTAAAAGGACATATTTCTCAGAAGATCTCGATATTACCAAATGGAAGAACGTGGAAAAGGAAATGAAAAAGCTGGAAGCGGAAGAGATAAATTCTGCTGAAGGACTGATAAAGTACCTGGAAAAGGTGGGAGAACTTTCCGATATACTTTCTGAAGAAATGGCCTGGCGATATATTACTATGACCCGTTTTGCAGACAAGCCGGAGAACGAAAAGAAATTCAACGAATTCTATGCCGGTATTATTGCTAAATGCAAACCTTACGATTTCAAATTTAATAGAAAGTTTTATGACAGTCCTTATCGTAAAGAATTGGATGAAAAGAAATACACTCTTTTAAACCGGATCATTTCCAATGATATCGAGCTTTATCGTGAAGAGAACATACCATTGCAGGTAAAAGAAAAAGAACTGGCAAATAAGTATGGTGCGGC
The DNA here is from genome assembly GCA_014382915.1 of Candidatus Cloacimonadota bacterium. GTDB lineage: Bacteria > Cloacimonadota > Cloacimonadia > Cloacimonadales > TCS61 > JACNIV01. The sequence continues at coordinate 622 of JACNIV010000173.1, forward strand.
TTTTTCCAAACTTACCGTAACTTACAAGGGTGAAGAAAAAACACTTTCCCAGCTTGCACCTTTCCTGAAAGATCCCGACCGTAAAGTTCGCGAAGAAGTATGGAACCTTCGTATAAACAAAATGATGGAAATGCGGGATGAATTCAATAAACTCTTCGATGAGATGAAAGAGCTCAGATTGCAGCAGGCAAAAAATGCCGGATTCGATAATTACCGTGATTATATGCATCAGGCAAAAGGGCGTTTCTCTTATGCTCCTGCAGACATCATGAAATTCCACGATGCCATAGAAAAAGAGGTGATGCCATTCCTGAAAGAATTAACCGAAGAGAGAAAGAAAGTTCTTGGTCTGGATTCCGTACGCCCCTGGGATACTTCCGTTGATTTGGATGGTAAAATTTTGAAACCATTTAAAACGATCGATGAATTCATCGATAAGGGGATAGACATCCTGCATACGATCAAACCTGAATTTGGTATCCGCTTGAACCTGATGAAAAACACCGAATTCCTGGATCTGGAAAACAGGAAGGGAAAAGCCCCCGGCGGTTATAATTATCCCCTGCAAGAAACAGGCGCACCCTTTATCTTTATGAACGCTGTAGGATTGCACAGAAATGTAGTGACATTATTGCACGAAGCAGGTCATGCTATGCATACATTTGCCATGAAAGATATCAAACTCGATCCCTATAAAGGAACTCCCAGCGAGATCGCCGAATTAGCTTCCATGAGTATGGAGTTCATCTCGATGGACCTGTGGAATGTTTACTATAAAGATGAAAACGATTTTAAAAAAGCAAAACGCGATCAATTGAAAGAAGCACTTAGCTTTCTGCCCTGGTGCATGATAGTGGATGCATTTCAACATTGGATATATCTGAATCCCGTCCATACTGTAAATGAGAGAGAGGAATATTTTGTTTCACTGATGAGCCGCTTTGCTTCCGGTGTAGATTGGAACGGATTGGAAGGCTTTAAAAAAATAATGTGGCTTTTCCAATTACATATCTTTGAAGTTCCTTTCTATTATATCGAGTATGGAATGTCACAACTTGGCGCTCTTTCAGTTTACAAAAATTATAAAACTTCCGGTAAAGAAGAAGCGCTGAAAAAATACGAAGATTTCCTGGCACTTGGATACACAAAACCTGTTAATGAACTTTATGAAGCTGCCGGAATTAAATTTGATTTTTCTGCAGAATATGTGAAGAAACTGGTTGATTTTGTAAAAGAAGAACTGGCTGGGATTAATTAGAGTTCATCTATAAAATCAATTTTTTGAGACCTTACGGATGGTTGAGCTTATGAAACCTCCGTAATGGTTGTCGTGTTTGATCCAACCATTGCGAAGGTCTTTGACTATTCGCAAGGATTTAACATTATAGATGAATTCAAATTAATAAAAAAAGGATGGTAATAGGAATATGAAAGCTATTAAAACAAATACGAAAAAGTTTGTACTTACTCTATGGATGCTTCTGTTTTTTACTCTTGTTTTATTTGCAGAAACACCGTACGTGATCATGGTTTCTTTCGATGGTTTTCGATTTGATTATGCTGATAAAACAGAAACACCAAATCTCGATTTCATAAGAGATAATGGAGTAAAAGCAGAATCCATGCAGCCGGTATTCCCTTCCAAAACATTTCCAAATCATTATTCTCTGGCAACAGGAGCATACGCTGGAACTCATATGTTAACCACAAATCGATTTTACGATAAGCTCTTTAAAGAAAATTACATGATTGGAGATACTACCAAAGTTCGTGATGCAAAATGGTATAAAGCCGAACCCATCTGGGTAACTGCCGAGCGGCAGAATATTCGATCAGCTTCCTATTTCTGGGTTGGCTCGGAAGCACCTATCAAAGGCTATCTTCCCTCCATTGTAAAATACTACGATGAAAGTGTGCCTTTTAGAGCACGTGTGGATTCCGTAATAACATGGTTGAAATTACCGGAAGAAAATCGACCACATCTGGTGATGTTATATTTTCATGAACCGGACAATTCCGGGCATAATTTCGGTCCTGAGGATCCTCAAATTATTGAAGTTATCGAAGAGATGGATAGCATTCTGGGATATTTGCTAAAGGGCATCGACACACTTGATATAGCCGATGAGATCAATCTGGTTCTTGTAAGTGATCATGGAATGACCACAATAAGTCATGATAGAATTATCTATCTGGATAATCATGTAGCCGATATGGATAACATTGTTACTTTCAGCGGAGGACCTGTAATGCAGATCCATCTGAAGCAGAAAGAGCCCTCCAAAATCGATGAACTGGATAAACGGCTAAAGAAAATCTCACATCTTGCCACATACCGAACCGAGGAAGTTCCTCAGCGCTACCATTTTGTAAATCGGAACACCGGGGATTTTGTTCTGGTAGCCGATGAAGGCTGGCTGATAATTACGAAAGATAAACCTTATATTGCCAAAGGTACACATGGTTACGACCCGATTGTAAAAAATATGCATGGAATATTCTATGCTAAAGGTCCAGGAATAAAATCCAATTACAAAATAGGAACCTTTGAGAATATTCATGTTTATCCCCTGATCTGCGAACTATTGGATATAAAGCCCTATACAAATGCTCTCGATGCACCAGAGGGTCGTCTAGAAATACTGGAAGAAATATTGGTAAAATAGTGTCATATCATGAATGATTTGATGCATTTAATTTCTTATTGGAATAAATCCCTCTTAATCTCCCCTTCTAAAGGGGAGCTAAATGGAATTGCAAATCAAATACCCATCATCGATGTGCGAACACCTCTGGAATTTTCAAAAGGGCATATCTCGTCAGCTTTCAATATTCCCCTTTTTTCCAATGAAGAAAGAGCTATCGTCGGTACAAAATACAAACAGGAAAGCCATGACACGGCATTGCAGGAAGCGCTGGATTTTGTGGCTGTTAAAACCAATTTTTACCTCGATGAATTGCATAAGATCGTCCCCAATAAACAAGAAATTTTAATTCACTGCTGGCGTGGAGGACTCCGCAGTGCCGGCATGGCAAAGCTTTTTCAGGCAGATGGTTACAAAGTTCATGTTTTAACCGGCGGTTACAAAGCATATCGAAATCATGTACGCAAGAGTTTTGATAAAAAAACGAAACTGATAATCATCGGTGGCATGACTGGCAGCGGAAAAACCGAGATACTCAGAGAAATCGGGAAACTGGGTGAGCAGATACTGGACCTGGAAAAAATAGCCCATCACAAAGGTTCTGCTTTTGGTGCACTGGGGCAGGAA
>JACNIV010000174.1 GCA_014382915.1 Candidatus Cloacimonadota bacterium
GCTATTTAATGTTAAGAAGTTACTTGAAAAAAAAAAAATTAAATTCCAAAAACTGCCAAGAAAGAGAAAAATCCTTATTACTGATTGTGATGTGGATTTTGTATCAGGAATGGAAAAGGTTCTGCTATCGAACAATTTTGAAGTATTTGTGGCAGAGAGTGGTATTGAAGCACAGAAAATGGCACAGGCTTTTTCTCCGGATCTGATTCTTCTGGAAATAACACTTCCCGATAAAGATGGATATTCTGTATGTTACGAACTCAAAAGAAATCCGGAGACCTCACAAATACCTATTGTTATCGTGAGTTGTATCGATAATAAACTTGTCAGTTCAGATTTTGCATCACGACTTGCAAAAGAACATCGGGCAGATATGTATGTTTCTAAACCGGTAGAACCAATGGAACTTCTAAAAACAATTAATCAGATTCTATAGGTTTAAATTCATGAAAGAAATGAAATCGTTAAATGAAATTACAACAAAATTAAAGAATACCAGAAGAAAACTCGTGGTAGCTGGCGGTAATGCTCCTTCAGTTATTCAGTCTGTAGCTGAAAGTGTAAACGAAGGATTTATAGAAGCAACTCTGGTTGGAGATAGAGAAGAAATTCTAAAATTATCGGAAGAATGTAATTTAAGTACAGATTTATGGAATATCGTTGATGAGAAAGAACCGGCAAAAATAGCAGCAAAATCAGTCGAAATAGTTAGATCTAAAAAAGCAGATATATTGATGAAAGGGTTTATCAGTTCTGCTGATTATTTGCATGCTATTCTAAATAAACAATATGGATTAGTAGAAGCAGGAGGATTTCTTACACATATTGTTGTTATGCAGGTTCCCAGATATCATAAACTTCTTATTTTTTCCGATGCTGCTATTTTAGAACAACCTGATCTATCCCAGAAAATAACCATGTTAAAGTTTTGTATGAATATTGCCAATAAAATAGGAATATCAAAACCAAAAGCCGGTATCATTTCCTGTGTTGAAAAACCGAGTTTCAAAATAGATTCAACCATCGATGCTTCGATTATAAAGAAAATGGTTAAGCGAGGGCAGCTCGAAGGAGTTGAGGTTGATGGTCCACTTGCCTTAGATCTGGCAATATCAAAAAGGTGTGCAGAAGAAAAAAAATTCAAAAGTCCGGTAGCCGGGGATTGTGACATTTTAATTTTTCCTAATATATGTACCGGAAATGTGTTTTTCAAAACTTTAACAACCCTGGCTGATGCTGAATTAGCAGCAGTTATTATGGGAGCTTCAGTTCCCTGCATTTTAACTTCAAGAGCAGATACTAAAGAGTCAAAATTTCTCTCTATAGCTCTTGCTTCATTTCTTTCAAAAAATAAATAGGAGTAAAAATGATTAAAAAAGAGGACAAAAACAAAACCAGGATTTTTATTGTTGATGATGATCCTGATTATCTTTTAGCTACAAAAACTATTTTAGAAAAAAATTCTTATGAATGTTATAGTGCCTATTCAGCAAAAGAATTCCTGGGAAAAGTTAAGGATGTAAAACCTGATTTGATCCTTTTGGATGTTATGATGGAGAGCGATATTGCCGGGTTGGTGGTGGTAAATAAACTCCGCAATCCAGATAGGGATTCTGAATTTTATGAAGTTTCCAGAGTTCCGATTTTGATTGTGACCTCCATGCAAGAGGTTATGAAGGTAAATATCAGTGAGATTGCCGGTACAAAGCTATTACCTGTGGACGGTTTCCTGGAAAAACCGGTTAAGTATGAAGAACTTTTAGCAAAGGTAAGATCTTTAACAAAAACCGTTTCGCTGGAAGAGCTGTTGGCAAAAGCTCAAAAACCAAGTGAAGACGCAATGAGACTTCATCCTTTTTATCGCGGGAAATTATCGGTTATGCCCAAATGCTGCATCAGGAATTTTGATGATTTTGCCATCTGGTATACACCCGGAGTTGCAGCTCCCTGTAAAGATATTTATGCCAATCCGGAAAAAGTATATGAACATACGAATAAATCCAATTTTGTCGCTATTGTTTCTGATGGAACCAGAGTTCTTGGTTTGGGTGATATTGGACCCGAAGCAGGCTTACCGGTTATGGAAGGGAAAGCGATTTTATTCAAATATCTGGGAGGTATAGATGCTTTCCCAATATGTATAGACGCCCATGAACCTGAAGATATTATTACTTTTTGTAAATGGCTGACCCCTACTTTTGGAGGGATAAACCTGGAAGATATCGCTAAACCAAAATGTTTTCATATTTTAGATACTCTTCGTAAAGAAATGAGAATTCCTGTGTGGCATGATGATCAACAGGGAACAGCAGCGGTTACTTTAGCTGGTTTGATAAATGCTGTTAAATTCGTAGGGAAAAATAAAAAGGAAGTTAAAATCGCTTTGATCGGTGCAGGTGCTGCCAATATTGCCATTTCCAGGATTTTGTTTACTGCTGGTTTTCCAGCAGAAAATTTCATAGTTACCGATACAAAAGGAATTCTAAACAAAGATAGAACAGACCTTCATACTCCGGAAAATAAGGAGAAATGGAAGCTATGCGAAATAACAAATAAAGAAAACAGAAAAGGTTCAATTGCAGAAGCAATGAAAGATGCAGATATTTGCATCGCTCTTTCAAAATCGGGTCCGGGTGTTATTAAGAAAGAGTGGGTTGCTACTATGGCAAAAGATGCTATTGTTTTTGCCTGTGCAAATCCCATTCCCGAAATCTGGCCCTGGGAAGCAAAAGAAGCTGGTGCCAGAATTGTGGCAACCGGCAGATCAGACTTTCCCAACCAGGTAAATAACTCTCTCGGTTTTCCCGGGATATTCCGCGGTACTCTGGATGTAATGGCAAGCACCATCACAGATGAAATGTGTATAGCAGCAGCCTACGAACTTGCCAAATGTGCAGAAGATAAAGGTATCAACGAAGAATATATCATTCCAAAAATGAACGAATTTGAAGTTTTCCCCAGAGAAGCTGTTGCAGTTGGAATGAAAGCAATTGAACAAGGAATTGCCAAAATAATAATGACCAGAGAAGAGTTGTATAAAAAATCATCATCAATAATCAGGAAGGCAAGAGCAGAAGTGGATTCACTGCAAAATCAGGGATTTATAGAATTACCTGAACCGGAAAATAAATAACAAAAATTGATGAGTAGAAAAATCGGAGTATGAAATGATTATCCTTTGTTTGAATTGTGGAAGTTCATCTGTAAAATATAGTTTATATGATTGGGAAAAAAAGCAGACATTGGCTACAGGTATTGTTGAAAGATTAGGTCTTTCCGATTCAAAGTTTATTTATGAAGTTTCTGGAAAGGAGAAGATGGAGAGTATTCAATCCTGTCCTGACCACAGGGCAGCTATTCAACTGATAATGGAACTGCTGGTAAGTAAAGAATATGGAGTGATAGAAAACCTTTCGGTGATTTCAGCGGTTGGACACCGCGTTGTTCATGGTGGTGAGAAATTTTCCAGGTCTGTGATCATTACAGATGAAGTTTTGAATACTTTCAAAGAATTAACTGAGTTGGCTCCTTTACATAATCCTCCGAATATCCTTGGAATTGAAGCAGCCAGAGAATTAATGCCAGATGTTCCCCATATTGCTGTTATGGATACGGCCTGGCATCAAACAATGCCAAAACATATTTATATGTATGCTTTACCTTATGAATGGTACGAAAAATACAAAATCAGAAGATATGGATTTCACGGAACATCGCTCTTATATGTTTCCAGAAGAGCTGCTGTTCTTCTCGGGAAAGATCCATTTGAGTGTAATCTTGTTATCTGTCATATTGGCAATGGAGTTTCTTTGAATGCAATTAAATATGGTTTTTCTTATGATACCAGTATGG
>JACNIV010000175.1 GCA_014382915.1 Candidatus Cloacimonadota bacterium
TTAGTATTAATTTTGCAGGTCAGCTTTCCTGTGTAAACGGTCCTGGCGTAGTTGAAGTCGTGATATGCATCATCCAGAACGCTTCGGAAGCGGTTCACATAGATATGGGGATAATAAAAATAACCAAGATAAAGATTCACTTTCCGGCTGAAGAACCGCCTTGTATCTATTCCTATCGCAGCTTCATCCTTCATTTCATTGCTGATGTATTTATCATATTTCAGGGTGATTTTAGCAATCTGGGTGTGTCCGAAAAATTCAGTGTGTTTTATACCGGTTACAGCTTTAACGGAAACAATCAAGTCATCCACGGTATCTATTTTGAATTTTTCAGTATCATTCTCATTTTTAAAACGAGAAATATCAGTATCGGAAAGTTTGAGGACATTGCTGTTGTAAGTGTTTTCTATGGTTAGCTCTACAAACATGTCCAAAGGTTTTGCCATCAATAATACAGATCCCAAAACAATGATCAATGCAGCTAACAATTTCTTCATTCCTGAATTATCTCCACGGAGGATTTATTGATGTAAAATCTAAAGATCACATCCCTGCCGGGCTCACAGACAAGCGAGAGTTCATGAGGTCCTTCTTCGAGATAAAGGATATTTGTATCTCCGGAGGTTGGAAAATAATTTTCCTCGGGATCAAGTGACGCTTTCTTAGAAATACCAGCTGTCTCGAAAAACTGGTTCAGCATTTCTCCTTTCTCAAAGATCTGATAGTAATATTCGTTTTTCCCGGTTGAGTCGGCAGGCAATAATATGCGGCTTATTATCTTTAATAGGACGGGACCATTCAAGTTGAGCTGAATACTGCCCTTACGAGGTTGATAATATGTATAAGATTTCCCCCCGATAAAAATCATTATTTCATCTTCGTATGCCTGCGGGGAATACTTGATGTATGCCATTTTACGGGTGTCGTTCCTCAATTCCTTCGATGTGATACGAACCAGTAATTGTGAAGAAGAAGTATTTTTTATCTGGAAATTGCTTTGTTTTACGGAAGGTACAAAAATAGTTTTATTATAAGCTGATATCCTCTCTCCATGCAACCCTTGTGATGTATTGCTCTGCTTTATTTTCTTCTTTATATCTTTTTTGGTTCCGGTTGTTTTTAATTGATAAGAATAAGCTATCTTCTCTTCGATCGTTACTCTTGATAATATTGTCAGTGTGTCCACATCGATGGTTTTGAACTTCAGCTTCTCGCCGGGTTTTAAGTATATATAATTTATAATTTTATCATTTTCTTTATTGTATATTTTGAACTTAGTATACTCTTTTTCAAACTGTATCAAACTGGAAAATACCAGATTGGGAAGCAGGATGAAAATAAATGGAAATAACAGTTTTATTTTCATGATACTACAGATTGATCTCGTCTTCTTTCAGTTGTGACTCTTTATGATCGAAGAAGATAACCACAGCTATCAGGATGATCATGATCACAAGCGCTATAGCTGCGATCGTCATATTGTATCGTTCATCTTCAAACACTCTCCCCGTACCGGGTTTGGGTAAAGGTTCGGGAGCAATGGGAAGCTCATAATCTTCGGCAACATCAAGAATATCCAGCAGGTGTATAATTGGTACACCATTTTCAGCAAACAGGAACATTGTGCCTTTAATCGGAAGATTTTTCAGATAAAGATACCTGTGAAAACCCGGTGTTACCAGCCTGCCATTGATAGTGCTTCCCAAACTGGACAATCCACCCCCGATGTTCACATATAATTTTATATCTTCTTTCCCGGCTTCATTTTCAAAAATTTCCATTTTCTTCTGGATATTCTTTTCCAGACTTTTTTCGTGAATGAGTTGCACATTATTACGCCTAATTGCTTTTTCTATCATTTCACGACCGTATATGCTCAGGCTTCTTCCCAGGTCACGTCCCCCTCCCAGAGAAGCTGCTACGCTTTTGTAGGGAAATATTTCCTTTTCATTAAGAAGTGATTCAATATCGAGACAGGTGAAAGTGGTATCAGTGGCGCCAAACATGGAAGCTCCCACAGAAGAGATCATAATAAGATCGAGATTCAGAACCCTGGCAGCACTCATTACAGCCAGATTTATACCAGGAAATGAACCTGTACAACTCACCGCTACCTTATCACCTTTTTTTACTTTTGCCTGTTTGAACATATCCACTATAACGCCGGCGTAATTGGGATTCAAACTAGTGAGTTTAGCAGTAAGGTTACCCCGGTCTGTTGTGATCACAGTATTTTTCTCTCCTATCAGAGCAGTTGAGTTGGGGTCATTCACCTCATCTATTATCACACCTTGCGCTAAACGGTATTCTTTTATGATTTTTTCTGCTTCCTGCATTAAAACAGCAGCTTCATATTTTTGATCGAAAAATCTCTCTTTTACAAATACCCTGCTGTTATCCACCCAGAAAAAAAGCACGATTGCGATCAAACAGACAGATATCAAACTAAATTTTGATTTTGCACTTGGTATGAACATAACACCTAACCTATTAATTTTCCACTGAATATCAAGATAAGTAAAAAACGCACCACTACAGCAGCCACGATCATGATCGATATTGTTTTGATAATTCCCTGTTTTTCCATGGAATTGGCTATCAATCCCGGGATAATAAACCCGATAACATTTACGGAATAATCTGAATGAAAGCCAGTAAACAGACCATAATACCTGGAAGCCCATCCCAAAATAAATCCCAGTAGCACGGTAACTACCATTCTGCGGCGTCCATAAATGAACATTACTTTACCCAGTAATTTTACCAGGAAATACACAATGAAACTGATAATTAAAGTAGCCAGGATGGTCATCGGTTCGTGCAGGAACATAGCCACATAACCAGCCACAACGATTCCCCCGGCAGCAGCGCCAAAGGTTTCCAGGAAAAACAAACTTAACAGCACTCCCAGCCCAATTGCAACTTCAAACATTTTATGTATTCCTCTCTTTAAAGTAATTTACAATGATGCCGCCATTTCCACCTATATTACCGATACCCAGCATCAGGAAGTCTTCGGATTTCAGCTTCGAAATCATCTCGACAAGTTTTTCTCCACTCGTCCATCCAATGTCAATAATTTTGTTACTGGGCAGATGATGTCTCAGTGCATATTTTCTTATTGTACCGGTTTGTTCCCCGATCAAAAAAAGTTTATCGTAATCTATTTTCATTAACATTCGAACAAGCTGTTTGGAACGGAACATCCTATCTGCCCTAGTGCTCAGAACAATTATCACTTCATCGATCTCGGGATGCAGATCCTTGATATGTTGGATAAGAAATTCTGTAGATTCAGGATCATTAGCGGCAAAAGAATGAGCAAAATAAATTTCTTTATTTTTATATTCTTTATAGAACACTTCTGTTGCGCCAATATCGGGCAGGGCATCGTACATTCCCTGTAAAGCAGTTTTTTTATCCACACCAAGATGTTCACAGATGCCCAGGGATAGAGCTACATTATCTTTGTGTTCGATGTGCGAAAAACCTTCCATATCTTCATCTGTAACATCTTCTTGATGCGTTTGAATCAGTTCGGTATGGTTTTTTTTTGCCTGTTTATTTATGAGCGGGAACAGGTTCTTCTCTGCAGTAAAAGCAATTCCTTTTGGTGGTAATGTATTACACAAAGAGAGTGTTACATTCTTAATGCCCGGTCCCATCAGATCCAGATGGTCAGGTCGTGAATTTGTGATAACTCCTATATTGGAATTAACTATTTCACGCTCGGTAACCCACTGGTATTCGGGATTTACTGCCATGCATTCCAGCACCAATACATCTATCTTGCGTTTAGCTACGAATTTAATGATCTTCAATTGCTCTTTTATATTTGCAC
>JACNIV010000176.1 GCA_014382915.1 Candidatus Cloacimonadota bacterium
TGGTATGGCTCCCACAGATGCAGAGAACAATGTAGTTAATATCATTTCAAGGAATTCCATCAGCGTATATCCCAATCCGTTTAATCCGGAAACCAATATTGCTCTTTCCATAACAGCACAAGATCTGGAGCATCCTGTTAGTGTGGGGATCTATAACATAAAAGGACAGTTGGTTAAAACCCTGGTAGACAATGAGGTAGTTAACAACTCTACTTTCATCTGGAATGGAACGGACAACAATGAACTGAATACTTCCAGCGGAATGTATTTCGTAAAAATGAAAACCGTTTCCAATTTTACAGCCAAGAAGATGATCCTCTTGAAATAGAGTATTAAAATAATCATCAATAAAACGCTCCTTAAGGAGCGTTTTTTTTATCTGCCTTGGAATGAGTTATGCATTCAATTTTAAATAAACTTTTTTAGGAGAATATAATGAAAATCAAAATGTTGATCGGATTCTTTTTAATAACTACTTCCATTTTTGCAGCATATCTCACGGATATCGAGCAAGAGCTTATCCAGCCGGATGGAACTGTTTTGAAATGTTTCGCTTCGGGAGATGAATTCTTTAACTGGCTGCACGATGAAAACAACTATACAATTATCAGGGATACACATACAGGATCTTATGTGTATGCGAAATTGGCAGAGAACGCTTTAGTGCCCACCAATTATATTCCCGGTATTCACAACCCGGCAGATTACGATCTTGAACCCGGTGTAAATGTTCTTCCCAATGACCTTTGGGAACGCAGAAGTGAATTCAATGCTATCCTTGCTCAGTTACATAACAGGGTTTCCACTACAGGCATAATAAACAATCTTGTTATTTTTATCCGGTTCAGCGATCAAACCGAGTTCGAAGAACCTTTTTCTCTTTATGATAATATGTTTAACCTGCAAGACTCAAATTCTATGTATGAATATTATTGGGAAGTTTCCGATGAACAATTAGAAATATTCTCTTATTCCTACCCGGAACCGAATGGAAATGTGATAGTTTCCTATCAGGATTCACACCCCAGGGATTATTATCTGGTTTACGATCCTGTTTCAAATCCCATTGGTTATCAAAATAACACTCAACGTACACAGAGAGAGCATACTCTTCTTATGAATGCTGTAAATTACATCGCTCCGCAAGTTCCTCCTACCCTGGATATCGATAATGATGATGATGGACTGATAGATAATGTCTGTTTCATTATCAAGGGCGCTGCTGCGGGTTGGGCTGATCTTCTCTGGCCGCATATGTGGGTATTGTTCTCTTATAATGTCTATATTAACGGGGTTCAGGTGTGGGCTTATAATTTTCAACTTTCCAACAGCCTGCAAAGTAGTGGAGTAGGCGTTTTATGTCATGAAATGTTCCATTCGCTCGGTGCACCCGACCTTTAGCATTATACTTCCAATGGAATTGATCCGGCCGGTTCGTGGGACTTGATGTGTGACTGTCCCAATCCTCCCGAACATATGACAGCATATATGAAATATAAATATGGTATGTGGTTCGATGAGCTTCCGGAAATTTCCGCTACAGGAACATACTCTCTTGATCCACTTGCCAATTCTCCATATAGTTGCTATAAAATTCCTTCACCAAATTCTGCTACCGAATTCTTTGTGGTGGAATACCGCAAACAGGAAGGTATCTTTGAACCAAGCGTTCCCGGTACAGGATTGATAGTTTACCGCATCGATCCTACACTTAATGGAAACGCAAGTGGACCTCCCGATGAATTATATGTGTACCGTCCAGATGGAACTCTTACTGTGAATGGCAATATTAACCAGGCTCATTTCAGTGCCGATGTGGGAAGAACCGAGATAAATGACAATACAAATCCTTCCTGTTTCCTGCAGAATGGAAGTCCCGGTGGATTATTCATTCACGATATTGGCTATGCAGGCGATACAATTGAATTCACATTGGAAACCGGTCTCATTGCCATGTTCGAAAGTAATGTACAGATAGGACCATCCAACCTGGGTGTGCAGTTCTACAACACATCATATCCACCGAGCGGTATTATTGGTTATGCCTGGGATTTCGACGGTGACGGAGTTTATGATAATTATGATGAAAATCCGTTCCATTACTATAACGAAATAGGAACATATGATGTAACCTTGCAGATAACAGACGGCTATGAAATAGTGGAAACAACTATCGAAGATTACATAACTGTTACCGATGCTTCTTCCATTTCGGGCGACCTTTCCGGTATCTGGACAGAAGAATTTGAACCTTACACAATTGTGGATGATGTTCAGGTTTCCGAAGATGATGAACTGTATATTCTTCCCGGAGTAGAAATATTAATAGAAAATAATGCGCAGTTTTCCGTTAATGGTATGTTGCAAGCCGATGCTAGCTGTTCTACAACCATTCTATTTAATTCTGCAACCGATTGGAAAGGTATGAAATTTTCAAATACTCAGGAAGATAACAAACTTATCAACTGTAAATTCAGTAATGCCACGGAAACAGCAGTCGGGATAGAAAATTATTCGAATTTGGAAATAGTAGATTGTGTGTTTTATAGCAATTCCAGTACTGCCAAAGGAGCGGCTATCGATGTTCAATCATCCGATGATGTGATTATTGAAAATAACATTATTGCCAATAACCAGAGTTCGACTAACACTGGCGGTATTCGCTGTGTAGCCTCATCTCCCCAGATCAGGAATAATATCATCGTCAACAATACCGGTAATTATGGTTCACTGGTTTTCCAGATGGATTCCGATGTGAGCCTTACAAATAATACAATCGCTAATAATAGTTCATCCATTAGTGAAATATTTATTTTCAACTCCGATATTACAGTAATGAACGATATTCTAATTACAGATGCAACTGTATTCAATAATATCGGTGGTAGTATCGATGTAACTTACTCTTGTATTTCCGGTGGTTATACTGGAACAGGCAATATCGATGCCGATCCACTGTTTGAGAATCCTTCTGGAGGAAATGGAACCGGCTATAATGGTCTTATAGCTTCCTGGTGGTTGCAGGATTCCTCTCCCTGTATCGATGCCGGAAATCCTGATCCTGCTTACAACGACCCCGACGCTACCCGCAACGATATGGGTGCTTATGGTGGTCCCAACAGCATGGTTCCAACCGGATATTCAGGTGATGAAATTATAACACCGATATCAAGTTCAATCAGTGTTTATCCCAATCCATTTAACCCGGAAACAAATATTTCTCTTATACTAAAAAGCTCTGATGCAAAAAAACCTGTTACTTTGCAGATATACAATATGCGTGGACAATTAGTAAAAACCTTGCTTCATAATGAAATTGCAGTTTCTTCATATTATAAATGGGAAGGCACAAATAATTCTGGCAAGAAGGTATCCAGTGGACTTTATTTTGTGAGATTAAAAACGGTATCTTCACATAATCTTAAGAAGATAATGCTGATCAAATAACAACTTAGCGGGGAGCAATCCCCGCTTTTTGTTTTATAAAAATCCTTGCAATAAAATCATAACTTTTAATCTTTGAAAAAAAAATTTGGAGATGGTTATGGCTACCAATTTAAAAGGACGAAATTTTCTAACTCTTCTGGATTTTACACCGGAAGAGATCGAATATCTTCTTGAACTTTCCGAAAAATTGAAAAAAGATAAGTATGTTGGTAAAGAAGAACAGAAATTAAATGGAAAGAACATTGCCCTGATCTTTGAAAAGACATCCACCAGAACCCGCTGTGCATTTGAAGTGGCAGCATTCGACCAGGGAGCACATGTAACATATTTGGGACCTACCGGTAGTCAGATAGGGCACAAAGAAACCATGAAAAATACAGACAGAGTCCTGGG
>JACNIV010000177.1 GCA_014382915.1 Candidatus Cloacimonadota bacterium
TAAAAAGGTTATTGATTTTAAAAATAAAATATTCAAACATTCGTTTAGGAATTTTACTTCAACAAATGAATTCGATTTATTTTGCAATAAGAAATCAACATGGTTAGAAGATTATTCCCTTTTCGCTGCCCTGAGACAGAATTTTGGAAATATAAGCTGGCGCAATTGGGATAAACTAATTAAATTACGTGATCCCGATAAATTAGAAGAAATGAGGGAACAATTAAAAAAAGAGATTTTCTATCACAAATTTTTACAGTTTTTTTTCTTTAAACAGTGGCAAAAAGTGAAAAATTATGCACAAAAGAAAGGGATTAAAATATTTGGCGACATACCAATATTTATTTCTTTTGATAGTGCAGATGCCTGGACTAAACCCGAAATTTTCCAATTTGATGAAGATAGAAACCCGATAAAAGTTGCCGGTGTTCCTCCAGATTTTTTCAGTAAAACAGGACAATTGTGGGGCAATCCTCTTTACAACTGGTCAGAACTTGAAAAGCAGGATTTTGAATGGTGGATAAAGAGATTTCAGGCAATTCTGGAATTAGTAGATATTGTGCGTATCGATCACTTCAGAGGTTTTGCAGAGTATTGGGCAATTCCTAACGGAGAGAAAACAGCTATAAATGGCAAATGGGAACCTGCTCCTGGAAAAAAATTATTTGAAAACATTCAAAAAAAGATGGGAGAATTACCTGTTATTGCAGAAGACCTGGGTATTATTACAGATGATGTTATAGAATTAAGGGATAGGTTCAATTTTCCGGGAATGAAAATCTTACAGTTTGCTTTCGATTCCGATTTGAATAATCCTTATTTACCTCATAATTATCCTGAAAATTGTGTTGTTTATACAGGTACTCATGATAATGACACAACATTAGGGTGGTATAAAAAACTAGATGAAAAACAACGAAAAAGAGTGGATGAATATTTGAATTATGAAACAATAGATATCTGCTGGCAAATGATAGAAACTGCGTGGAAATCAAAAGCAGATATTGCGATTATTCCTATGCAAGACCTTCTCGGATTGGATAGTTCAACTCGAATGAATACTCCTGGCACTTCCTCTGGCAACTGGATGTGGAGAGTAAGAAAAGATCAGTTAAATATGCAAATTGCAAAAAAACTTAGGACTCTCACCCGAGATTGCGGAAGGTAAAAAAAGAGTCTGCGAATACAGACTCAGAATTATAAAAAAAAGTTTTATATTATTCTTCCAGACCATAAGTGATATTCAACTCTGTTTCCGGGTCAAAAAAGTGAAAGTAGTCTTTCTTAACAGCCATTCTGGCTATATCTCCCGGTTTGAAATGTTCTCTAACATCTATCCTGACAATAAATTTAATTTCTTCAATTGCACAGTAGAGTATTATTTCATTTCCCATTGGTTCTATCACTTCAATGGTAGTTTCAATATCTCCCTCTTTTTTGAGATAGAGATTTTCCGGACGAATCCCAAGTATTACTTTTTTTCCTAGATATTTCTTTATCTTATTCACATGCTGAGGAGGAACAGGTATTTTAATTCCAGTGGTTATGAAATGAAGACCATTCTCTTCTTCGATTTTGCCATCGATGAAATTCATAGAAGGACTGCCAATAAATCCTGCTACAAACAGGTTTTTGGGATGATCATATAAATTAAGAGGTGTATCAACCTGCTGGATAAGACCATCATTCAAAACAGTTATTCTGTCACCCATAGTCATTGCCTCTACCTGATCATGGGTAACATAAATAATGGTTGTATCCAACCTTTTATGAAGCTTACTAAGCTCCGCACGCATTTGTACACGTAGTTTTGCATCAAGATTGGACAGCGGTTCATCAAAAAGAAATACTTTGGGATTTCGAATAATGGCACGGCCCACAGCAACTCTTTGCCGCTGCCCGCCGGAAAGAGCTCTCGGTTTCCGGTTCAAAAGTTCAGTAAGTCCCAGAATTCCGGCTACTTCATTTACTCTTCTTTCTATTTCAGACTTAGGAAATTTTCTCAGTCTTAAACCATATGAAAGGTTCTGATAAACGCTCATATGTGGATAAAGAGCATAATTTTGAAAAACCATAGCAATATCTCGATCTTTCGGTTGAATGTTATTTACAACTTTATCTCCTATTAATATCTCTCCTGAAGTGATTTCTTCCAGACCGGCTATCATCCGTAAGGTTGTAGATTTCCCACAGCCGGATGGACCCACCAGAACCATAAATTCCTTATCTTTAATTTCTAAGTTGTTATCTTTTACTACATGAATGTTGTTTTCATAGATTTTATTTACATTTCTTAAAATTACTTTTGCCATTCATCCCCCATTTGCATGGATACTATTTATTTGCGATTTTCTCTATTTTTATCTTACACTTAATCTTCATCGTTTTCTTTCCATTTGGAAACAGGCATATTAATTTCAATTTTCTGCCAATCATCTTTATTCAAAAATTCTGCTATTGTAAGTTCGGGAAAAACATCTGTAGCAATAATTACAATACGACTATCTATAATCAGGTGAGAACCTTTAATTACACCATCAACTGCACCCAGATTAACAACTACCTTTTCTTCTGAGATGTGTTTTACTATTCCTGATATACTTTTTTTCTTTACTATCGAACCCAATGGATAAATGGCATGCACAGTAGCATATTCTCCCTTTTTTTTATCATAAGAGTTCAACATTGTTTTTTGATTTTTATCATAAGGAGTGAGCATATCTATAACATTTGAGCTGTAACTTTTAAATATTCCTTTATCTCCACCACCAAAGTTGAACTGACTGGCTGTAGATTTGACCTCTAAAACATAAATATTTTTTTTAATGGTTTGTGAAAAATCATGTCCCATCATGAGCACGGTGAACCCCCATTGTTCCGAGATTTCTCCTAATTTACTAACAGGTATTTTTACTAAAATTTCTCTTTTGTCTTTGGAAATATTAATCTCATCCGGGATCATAACACGATTTATAATATTTTTCTGACTTGATTTTAGAGTTGTATAATATCTTTGGGATATAGAAGAAAAAACAACAGCTTTTTCCCAGGCACATTCATTGGCGATTTGAACTTTTGCCCCCTGGATGCTTTCAATAAATCCCGACCCATCCTGATGGTCCATATCTATATAAATATGAATAAGCGGCAGGATAAAATCTTCCGGAAGGCTATAATTATAAACAAATTCATGATATGTTACAGGCTCAATTTTACAGTTTACTGTAATAGAAAAAATATAAAAATTGGCTTCCTGAAACAATTTAAATGATATTATATCAAATATACCTTTTGTGAATATAGGATTTTCGGGATATACCACTTCCCCGTTGCCATAGTCATCCCCTGCAGGATCGTTAAATTCAAATAATAACTCTGAGCAAAACAGTTGTGAAATTATAATTAGCATAAATAGTATAATTATATTTCTTTTCATAATTCAATTTTCCAATAAAGTAAAAAAGAACGGGCTGCAATTGCAGCCCGTTCTGTATATCAGCAATTAGAATTTAACTTCCCAGGCAGCATGCAATGTGTTTCCGCTAAGATCAAATTCTTCGGTTGCATCCACTTTGTCATCAAAGCTCTTGATTTGATGCTCACCTCTTAACCAGAAGTCGAATCCACCAAAGTTATAAACCCATTTATGACTGATTACGATATTGCTTGTTTCCATCGAAGTATCCCCATCTATTTCATCAGTCATTTCATCAGTGATAGTCATATAAGCTGGCTTAAGTTCAAAATTAAGTGCGTCCGTTAATTGTAGTCCAAATGATGGTTGAATAACCATTGCTGTTCTTGCAAAATCATCATCAATGTCTTTTTTCTTGTTATCTACCCAGTTGCCATAACGGAAGCCTAAACCATAATTAATCTTTCCTGCTTTTCCTTTTAATCCGAATTCTGCAACCATACCGCTGAAATCATGAGCCGGCATATAGATCATCAGGGAATCAGGGCCATCAAAATTAGGATCTTCTTCATCTATAACACCACCTGTATCATCTGTTCTGCCAATATAGTTAAATTGACCTAACAAGGTTATAACATCGAAATCATAGTTAAAGTCGAATGTTCCGCCCCAATATCCTACAGGAGATTCAACCAGACCCTCACCTAAACGAAGATTATCGTTGTCTCTGAATTCATGACGAACACCGTTTTGGGTACCACCCCAGAGGAAGGTATTTAATCCAAGATCTTCCCCATAGGTGTTTCGGATACCGTCGATACCACCGTTGATCATAAGCAGGTCATCTTCTCTACGGCTACCCCAGTATGAAACATAGTTGTGGCTGATGTTGAAGAATTGTAAATTCGGGCTAAATCCGATTTCAAATGGATCGGTTGTTTTAACACTGAAGATGAAACTTGGAGCAAATATGCTTGCATATTGCGGGCAAGGTTCCCACCCTCCAAAACCATCGATAATATTATCTTCATCAGCATCAAGAGCATCATCAGCAGATTGACCTGTGAACATACCGTTGAAACCAAAGCTTACAGCGTCACTCAGGTCATAGTTTCCGCTTAACCCAAACCCAAAAGCTTGATATATCTCTTTTGTTGTCATAATTCCATTAGGATCGTCAATATCTGTTGTATCAGCAGGAGCGAAGTTAGGATTTTCAATATCCTCAGAATCAAATTCTGTATCTGCGTACCATACAGCGTCAAATGCGATTCCAAAATTATCCATTGGTTGGCTGTTTACATTCAAAGCCCAGGTTCCGTCTTCTGCTTTGAAATCTCCAGTATTCCAATTCCATCCCTGCCAGTTTGGTTGCCACATGCGGATTAAGTTCCATTTTGCTTTATCTCCGAAATTACCTTTAATGTAAATACCCTTTGCATTATCCCTGTCGATATAGCGTCTATCAGCCATAAACCATTTGCTGAATCCAAGACCCATAGGTGTACCAAGCTGTATTACATCGACACTATTCCATGGTGGCAGGTAATCGATGCGGAAGCCACGCAGTTTGAACCAACCAGTATTTGCATCCCAGTAGGTTTGCCATGTAGAAGCATTTGCTTCCACAGAGCTGTTGCCATCATCAGCATCAAAAATTGTTTTTATGCGAAGGTATGTTTTCACATATTTGCTAACTGTAGCGTTAACTTCAAATTCAACTTCACTTCTAACAAAGTTTCCTTTTAGAACATCATCTCGACTAGCAGCCCATGCATGTTCTGTATGTGCTCCCATTGAGCTGATAGCATCAGTCCAACGAAACTGGTTGTAAATTTTACCAGCGACATCAACGTTTACCTGGGCAAATGCATAACCAGCCATCAGCATCACTAAAACGATAATTAATAATTTTTTCATCCCTTTCCTCCTAAATTATTTTTTTGGGTAAACCAGCTTAATAGTAGCCAGTTTATCTTCTGAAGTATCTTCAGGGTCCATTCCACTTTCATAATCGGAAAGCATATCATATTGGATCTGCTTTTCATCTTCACTACCATCAGCGTCATCAACAAACAGATCAACCACATTGGGATCACCTGCACCGTCTGCTCCTCCGCCGAAACGATGGTCTCCTTCATACTCGTTCACACGGCGCATCAGAACACACCAATTGCCGGGGAAACCGGTTGCGCTGAGCATAAGAATACCATATCCCCAGGTTGAGATATCCACTTCGCCTTCTATACCGAGATCAGCTTTCTTAACGGTAGATTTCAATGATTTTCCGATTGGTTTGATTTTCGATGGTAACACAATGTCCTCTTTCAAATTTGCGGCTTTCAAATCGATTTCGCCATTGATTTTAGGCACTGTGTGCGGGTCAATAAAGATGACTTTCTCCCAAGCATTTTCAGGAGCAACCATTAGCTGTGTACCTGGAATAGTTTCGGTGTGACCACCTTCTCCCATATCCAGATAGATCTGGATTTGATGTACATCCCAGAAATCTCCCCAGTTAAACGAAACCGGTGCCCCAAATTTCACAGTAAAGAGAATTTCATCGCCCTTATCTTCGATAGTAGCACTCGTTAGATCAAAAGATCCAGCTACGTATATCGGGTTTGTGGGATATGTATAAACTCCCGGACCCTTATCGTCGCCTTTTGGATCTATGAACTCGATTTTTGTGCTGGCATGCAGCACTACAGAGAAACAGATAATTAACACGATAATAAATACAACAATTTTGTTTCTCATACACCCTCCTTCAAATTTATTTTTATCCTTTAACCCCGCCAGCTGTAAGACCAGAGATAAGAAATTTCTGGAAAAGCATGAATAATACAACCACGGGAATTGCAACTAAAATGGACGAAGCAGCAAAATTGCCCCATTCCGCACCAAATTCTCCAACCATTTCCCTCAAACCAATAGGAAGTGTGTACTTCATTTCATTATCGAGGAAAGTGGCTGCCAAAATAAATTCATTCCAGGCTGTCATAAATGAAAATAATCCTGTTATGGCTATTGATGGCTTACTTAATGGTAAGATTATCTGCCAGAATATTCTGCTTCTGGAAGCACCGTCAATTCTTGCAGATTCTTCCAGTGAAATCGGGATAGTATCAAAGTAACCCTTAAGTACCCAGATAGAAAATGGAAGCGCTGTTGTTGAATAAATAATTACCAAACCCCATAATGAGCCATAAAGATGTAGAACTTCAGAGATTAATATAAACTGCGGAATTATCATCAAAACACCGGGAAACATTTGTGTGATCAGCAGAGAAAGCATACCTTTCCGTTGTCCCGGGAATTTGAAACGCGAAAATGCATAAGCAGCCGTAGTAGCCAGAAACAAACTGGACCAGGTTGTTACAAGCGCAACGATTAGACTGTTTCTTAACCAGATGAAGAATGGTTTTTGGGTAAACACAATTCTGAAATTATCTACCGAGATTTTTTCTGGAATTAAGTTTAGAGATGTGCTGAGCAGGGATGTTCCGCCAAAAGCAACCTTTAAAACCCATAGAACAGGATATATCGTTATTCCCGTAACTACCAAAAGGATAATGTAGATCAGTATGGTTTTGAATTTTGATCTTCTAAAAATCATTCATAGGCTCCTTTGGTAGCGTGGGTTAATTTTGAAGTTATAATGCCGTATGAAAATAAAACTGCGAAAATTATAATACAATAAGCAGCTGCATAACCATATCGATACTGTTCAAACGCCAGTTTATAAGCGTCGGTGATAAGAAGTTCTGTGGAGCCATCCGGTCCACCACCGGAAACAAGATAGATCACATTAAACTGGTTGAATGTCCATATCGTTCCTAAAATTATTGCTGGTACCATGGCAGGTCGAAGCAGTGGTACTGTTACATTCCAGAAAGACTGCCATTTGGTTGAGCCGTCGATAGCGGAAGCTTCATACAGCTCTTTGGGAATGCTTTGCAAAGCTCCCAGAGCAATGATCATCATAAATGGAAACCCCAGCCACACATTTGTAGCCAGATTTGTCAGAAATGCTGTTATGGGTTGTGTAAACCAGCTTATGGATTCAAAACCCAGAAGTTCCAGAAGTCCATTTACTGCTCCAAACTGTTTATGGAACATTCCTCTCCATATTAAAGCTGTAATGTAATTCGGGATCGCCCAGGGTAAAATAAGCAAAATCCTGAAAACAGTCCTGCCCTTCAGTCTTACATCATTCAATAAAATGGCTAATACAACACCGATAGTAATATGAAAAAAAAGATTTGTTACTGTCCAAATGATAGTGTGCGTCAGGGTGTAGTAGAAATTTTGGTAATCCGTAAAGTTGACGACTTTCAGAATATTGTAGAAATTATCGAAACCATAGTTTTTAAAATCTGAAAAATACTGGATCAGGTCACCGCCAAAATTTGTGAGATTATAATCTGTAAAACCAATAAGTATTCCATAAACAAAGGGAAAGAATACCAGAAGAAAGACACCGAACATTGCAGGCATTATATATGCATATGCCAACCGATGTTCGATCAATGCATCGATGAATTTTCTCATGATTCCGGTTAATATGAAAAGCCATAAAAGCGATCCAAAGAAAGATAACGTAAAATTCCAGTATTTTACAGATTCTTTTAAAGGCAATTCCAAAGGTTCCGGTTGCACGCTTACATAAATGTTCCTTTGAATGAGATCATCTTGTAATTCATCGAATATCTCGGTTTTATGATAATTCCATCCATTAAGGTGTAATTGCAACTGGTTCCCTATCTGGTTTGTAAGGAAAAAAATGACAGCAATAAAAACTAATGTGCCTAAGATGAAACTTAATTTCGGGATAAGTCTATCTAAAAGAATTATGAAAAAAGCTAATATAATAATGGTAGCGATAATCATGAATCTTGATATACTTTGTGAATAGATGGTTTGTTTGTTTGTTTGAAGTACGATCATTCCCAGCAGTTTATTTTCCTTTTGTATAGGAAAATATATTATGTAGGTACCGGGCTGTTCGGTGCTTTCTTTCCAGATAACATAAGGTGCTTCGGTTTCAGATACCACCAGGTTTTTCTCTAGTGTGCGCTGAGAATCGAACTGTTCCTTTGATATCTTATTGCCAACCAGAGAAATATCACTATGAGCAATGAAATACCTGCCTTCTATTAGCGAGATTGAAATTATGTCCTTATTCTTCTCAGCAATTTCCTGAATTACACTTTGAACATCTAATTGTTGTTGTTGAATATTTACTATAGTTTGCGATATTGTATATGCATAATCACCAGAATAAAATACATTGAGTTTTTGTATCGAATTTGACAATAGCTTACTGATGATCAAACAGAAAATAACTGCAACGAAAATTACAGCAATGATCCGCAAGTACTTATATTTTACCATATTCAGTCTTTGTATTTATTAAAATCCGGCTGCCTTAAGATTTTGAAGTATTGTCTTTTGAGCTTTATCCAATTCTTCCTTTGGGTCTTTGCCATTTATCACAGCGGTGATAGCAGTAGAAGCGGGTGACCAGACAAAAGTCATTTGAGGAATGCTCGGCATTGGAATGGAATAATTTATCTGTTCTTTAAATTTAGGAAGATATTTATCGTTTGCAACTTCCGGATATTTATATACGCTCTTATTTGCCACGGGCTGATTGCCAATAGTTGCCATTATTAATGCCGATTCTTCGTTTACAAGAAATTCCATTACTTTGAAAGCTTCATCTTTATGTTCACTTCTGGCGGACATCATCACCCCTTCTGAACTCATAAAAGGCAAAGCCCTTTTGCCGACTTCATCGATAACAGGAAGAAGTTCAACTTCATAAGGAACGTCCTTGCTGATCTCGCCGCGGAACCAGGGACCGCTGATGACCATTGCTGATTTTCTTTCATTGTAAAGAGTGGTAACGAGAACATTGGATACTTCCGGAGGCATAATTTTCTCTTTCAAATAAAGGTCTTGTGCAAACTGGAATGAACGAACACATTCGGGAGAATTAACAATAGGATTATCGTTTTCATCAAAAACTCTGCCGCCAAACCCCTGCATCCAGCAGGCATTATAATAATAGTTTGCATTTTCATAAACAAGACCGTATCTGCCTTCTTTCTCATTGGTGTGTTGCTTGGCTATTTTGATCATTTCTCCTGTTGTTCTGGGTGGAGTTTTTACAATATCAGGATTGTAAAACAGGATTATTGATTTTAAAGACATTGGTAAACCATATAGAGAACCGTTATACAACATTGGTTTATAAGATCCTTCCACAAATCGGTTTTCAAAATCCTTTTCCAGGTAATAATCCAGTGGTTCGATTATTTTTGCTTCCACCCAACCACCGATCCTATCGTGGGCAAAAATGAAAATATCGGGTCCCTTACCTCTGGGAATAGCTGCAGTGATTTTATCCGGAAAAGCATCAAATGGTACTCCAAGAGCCTTGACCTGAATATCGGAATGACTCTCGTTGAAATTGGCTACCACTTTCTTTATGGCTTCTTTTTCTTCTCCACGGTAAGAATGCCATAATGTAATGTTTGCCTGAGAATATAAAAATGAAAGAGCCAGCAGCATTAAAAAAACTACCATAACCATTTTTTTCATATAAACCTCCAAATTAAAATTTTAATTTATAAATCTGTACACTTCTTGCCGGAAATTCACCCCTAATAAAAGGATGTTCTTCTTTTAGTTTGACTTTATTAAAAAACATATTTTCAAACTCTTCCGGTTTTTTCAATTCGGAAAGATCAATTGATAGTTCTTTTTTGTCAAGTAGATTTGCTATTACTAAAATAAAATTATTCTCATCTGAAATAACATAACTTATTGCTTTTATATATTCTTTTGTGTTTTCGTTCTTTGTAAGGTAAACTGGAAGAAACTTGATAATTCCATTTTCCAGTACTGGGTTATCTTCCCTTAAACGAATTAACTTTTTCACGTAATTCAGTATAGAGTCCGGTTCTTTTTCTTCTTCTTCCACGGATATCCCGTCAACTTTTTTATTCCACACAGGATACCACCAGGTTGTACCTTCACTGTTGTTATCTGCACACCATTCCATGGGTCGGCGAATACCTTCATCATAAGGGTCTTTTTCTCCTTTCATTCCGATTTCGTCACCATAATAAAGCATGGGCATATCTGGCATTGTTAGAAGAAGTGATAAGCCGAGTTTTGCCTGATCTTCATTTAGTCGTGTAAATATCCTGTTCATATCATGGTTATTTATGAACCGATTCATTACGGCATGTTTTGGCAAAATATCTTTTTGCTGCTCCAAAAGAGAACGTAATTCCCGACCATTAGCGCTGGTTATTGTTTCCATTAAACCACCTTGAAAGGGAAAATCGAAAGCCATATCAAATTTATCATCGAAACAATGAGAGATGGAAACCAGCCCGTCCCAGTTCTCAGCTAATAGAAGAACATCAGGATTTAAAGATTTAACTGTTTGCCTGAAATTATTCCAGAATTCATCAGGAGGACCTTTCACATAATCACAGCGGAATCCGTCTATACCATCCGAGAAATCTCCGTCTCCATTCGGATCCATCCAGTATAAAGCTATATCAAAAAGATATTTTTGAACATCAGGATTATTCACATTCCAGGCTGGCATATAAGGTTCGAGCATGGCGCGGTCTTCCTCCCGGTGTCTGAATTGCCAGTTATGAGCACGAGTATTGGACTTATTTGTGAAAAAAAACCAGTCGCCGTATTTGGACTTGGGGTCTCCGTATGCATCCTGGAAAAAGGGATGTTGCGAGGAACAATGGTTCAACACCAGATCGGTGATGATGTGAATACCATGTTTATGAGCTTCTTTCAGTAATTCCTGGAAATCATCGTTTGTGCCATAATCAGTTTCAATTGAGTAATAATCTGCAACATCATAGCAATGGTAACTGGGAGATTCAAAGATTGTCATAAGCCAGATGAGTTCTATGCCAAGGTCGCTGTCTGTATCAGGATTCTCATCGTTCAGATAATCCAGTTTTTGAATGATTCCCCTCAGATCACCGATCCCATCATTATCTCTATCATAAAAACTGCGAACGAAAATTTCATACATTACACCATTTTTTATCCATTGCGGAGGAGGATAATCTTTAATCTCAACAGCATCGATTGAGTCATCTTCTCCTGAATAGATCTCTTCATTATCAACCATTATAACCTCTGTAAGTTGCCAATTCTCATCAAAACAACCTTGAGCGAGTTCCATAAATCGGTGGGATTGGAGGTTATAATCTGTTATTTTATAAATTGAATATTCTTCGAACTTGGGAATGAAACGCATAGCTTCATAAGATGGAGCAGAAATTACCCATATCTGATTTGCATGATATAATGGATTGGGATAGCGGAAGCTTACTCCAACCTCATCTCCTTCAAATGATTTATCAAGGATTTTAATTTCATTATCCGTGATTTTAATCGGCAGGTATTCTTGAATTTTATGCAACCATATATTTGATGAAGAAGTTCCAATTAAAAAGAGATTATAGTTCTTAATGTGTTCAATCGTCAGTTCTTCATCTTCGATAATATCAATGATGCTTTCGGTTTGCCCGAGCCATTTCTTAACTCGAAAATCCACGATGTTATGAGCCATCATTTCGTTGGTTTCAAGTTCATCTTCATCACTTGTTTGAGTGCCCCAAACAATAATTGATTTTTTTTCAAAAAAACTATTATTATCAACTTTTGCTGGCAGGTCTTTTAAAGAAAATACACTTAACTGGTTGTCGGTAAATTTTTCAGTTTCATTATTTCCATAAAGCAGACATATTAAGATAATAAAGTGCAATAAAAAAATCAATTTCAACACTGACAACTCCATTTCTTATTTCTGATATTATCACACAATTACGAAAATTGAATAACCATATTTATCTAAAGAAGGCTCAATAAAATTGATATATGATGTCAAGAAATTTAATTGATGAATATTATTTTTTGGCAGTGTCAACTTAACTGTGTCTGAGAAGGCACATAAAGTTGTTTGACAAAAGAAGTTACGCTGGGATATACTTGTGTCATGAGTATAAAGAAAAAAAAGATGGGAGAATTACCTGTTATTGCAGAAGACCTGGGTATTATTACAGATGATGTTATAGAATTAAGGGATAGGTTCAATTTTCCGGGAATGAAAATCTTACAGTTTGCTTTCGATTCCGATTTGAATAATCCTTATTTACCTCATAATTATCCTGAAAATTGTGTTGTTTATACAGGTACTCATGATAATGACACAACATTAGGGTGGTATAAAAAACTAGATGAAAAACAACGAAAAAGAGTGGATGAATATTTGAATTATGAAACAATAGATATCTGCTGGCAAATGATAGAAACTGCGTGGAAATCAAAAGCAGATATTGCGATTATTCCTATGCAAGACCTTCTCGGATTGGATAGTTCAGCTCGAATGAATACTCCTGGCACTTCCTCTGGCAACTGGATGTGGAGAGCAAGAAAAGATCAGTTAAATATGCAAATTGCAAAAAAACTTAGAACTCTCACCCGAGATTGCGGAAGGTAAAAAAGAGTCTGCGAGTACAGACTCAGAATTATAAAAAAAATGTTAAAATCTTTTTTAATTATCTCTCATCCCTTTTCTCTTTTATCAACCTGTTGTAAATCTTCATATATTTTTCTGCTGTTTGTTTCAGGTTGAATTTTCGTTTTGATTCGCTCATAATCCGCTGAAGCTGAGGAATTTTTACTTTATCCGGTAATTTATAGAATTTTATTGCTTCTTTAATTCCATATTCAAAACCAAATTTATCGGGCATTTCAAATACAAAACCATTGCCTGTACTATTTTTCACATCAAGCTGGTGAATCGTATCTTTTAGTCCCCCGGTTGCTCGAACCACAGGTAAAGTTCCGAATCGCAGAGCTTCCATCTGGGGAATTCCACAGGGTTCATAACGCGAGGGCATTAAAATAAAGTCGGAAGCTGCTTTTCCCAGGTTGCTGAGCGACTCATTAAAATGTTTATAAGAGAAATTAGGATTATCTTTTGATAATTTCTCCAGTTTCTTCTCGATCTTTTCATCACCATTTGCTACCACTGCAATTTGCAGATTATATTTTTTTATCAGGTTTTTAGCATTATCTACCAAAAGGTCAGGAGATTTCTGAAAATAGAGACGGTTGGGCCAGAAGAATAATGGTGTTTTAGTTTCTTTCGGTAAATCCATTTTTTTCTGGAACAGAATTTTATTCTCTGCTTTTTTCTCTTTCATTGTATGCTTATTGAAGTTGATAATATCTTTCATTACTTTGGGATTTATAGTATCATTGGGAGCATTTAAAATTCCTGCCGCTCTTTCCTGTTCAAATTTTAATTTTATCATTTGGTAAATCTGAGGAGGAACAATTTTGGGAAATTCGTTATCTTTTAACTCATTCAAAAACGAATCACTGACTGTATTGAAAAAGTCGGAAGCAAAAATCGCACTGGCAGTAAAATCCACTTTATTGGAATCAAAATGGTCCCGCCAGTTCTGCTGGATATTTTCCGGGAAGCGTTCAAAATAAAGCCAGTTAGCAAAAGCAACCGGTCTGATCCCGCTTAATTCAATATCTTTAAGGGTTTGTTTTTCCGTAAAAATATTATGAAGTGTAAACAGGGATTTTATACCTTTTAACCGAGCCGCAGCAGGGATCAATCCTGTCATCCAGTCATTACAGTGAATCACATCGGGTTGAATATAATCCAGTAGTATGTTAATAATGTGCCGTTGAAAAACTAAAGAACGCCTGACCGGAGTGTGCAAGCTGTCTTCTTCATAAGGAGTATCGATGTAAGAAAATGCACTGTCATTTACCAGGTGAATTCCTCGTCCACTAAGAATAACCGCAAGTCTATCTATCTGCTGGTCTGTAATTGCAGCCACTTTTCTTATTTTGCTATCATATTTAGGCAGAACAATATGCAGTTCAAATTCTCCGGATTCATCCAGATGACGGATAAGACTGGCAGAAATATCTCCCAAACCACCACCTTTAGCAGAAACCAGGTTGGCAGCATTTCCCATTCCTTCAGGAAGTTCAGTAATTTCCGGGGTGCAAAGCAGAATCTTAGGTTTTTTTGAGGTATGGGTAATTTCAAAATATTCTCTGCTAATTTCTTTGTTCATAGCAATATTCTCGGCACTTCCTTTATTTTTCATTTTGTTACCCCTTTTTGCTTTGAACCATTTTTAACAATTTTTCAACCTGATACTCGGACTTCTCTTCAGCTTCTTTGATTTTTGAAATGGTCTTTCTTAATTTTACAATTCCTTTTTCATTCCCTTTTGATTTTAAAGAGATATAATTTGTTAAATAAAACAAATTCAGGAAATATTCGAATGCCTCTTTATTGAACCAGGTTTTGTTATCAAATTCATTGAGCTTAAGAATGCTGCTTATCTCCTCAAAATCAAAAATAATATTCAGAATCCATTGCTCATTTAGATTTTTAGAATTTGATAATAAATTTTGATTTTCTATAAGAAAATTCATTTGCTCATTAATTGAAGAATGAATGTAAAAGGGAGTTTTATTCTCAAGAATTCTTTTAATCTCATCAGCAAACAAAAGTTCATTGAACAGCTCTTTGCTATTAACTTCAAAATTTTCTTCAGAATTTAGTAAACCTATATGTTTCAAAAAAATCCAGAATAAAACTACATAATTGGAATCTTTTTCGATATTTTTGTTTTTGATTTTAAACCAGATTTCAAGGTCTTTTTTTATTAAATCGATAATACTTTCAATACAGTCTAATCCATTAATTAAATCTTTCAATTCCGTTAAAAACCGATTTATTCTTAGCAGAATTTCAGCTTCAAGATTTTGATTTAAACTAAATTTTTTCTTAAATTTTAAATTGATTAGATACTCCATTAAATCCTGGGTGAAAACCTGGAAGAAAACATCTAAAATTGGTTTTACTTTAAATCGTTTTAGGGAATATTCGATGCTTGGCACTCCCTGACCATTCAAAAAATCACATAATTGTCTATAATCATTTTCTTGATTATCTTCAACTTCCCTGAAATCTAAAATCACTTCGTGCTGAAAAGCTCGCAATCCTTTTTGTAATCCATTATCAATGATATTTTTTGAATTATAAATAAACTCCAGATTGGAAATTCTTTCTTTGAAAATTACGAAATAATTTGAATTATTCTTTAGATTAAAGAGTGTTCCTAAACTCTGTTTTTTTGAATATCCCCACTTTATTTTTCCTGAAGTATGTTCATATTTATTATGAAAAATCACCAATATCTTTTCATTAAAGTTCTCATTAAAAAAAGTTATCACATTATGATTAACTTCTCCTTGCTCATTTACAAAATCGAATAGAACAAAATTATGAACTTCAGCAAAAAGATAACGTCTTCTTAAAAACGGGAAAATTTCTCGTTCATGTCTTTGAATTAATTCTATATCCTCTTTTTCATCAAGTTTTGCTTGTGAAAATTCCATACCGTATCGTTCGGTAAATCCTTCTATCTGTCCGTGCGCAAACATAGGTAAACCCGGTAATGTACACATTAAAACACAGGTTCCAAAATATTTATCATCCTTACCAAATTGAGAAATTGCGGTATCTTCATCCGGGTTACTCATAAAATTTACAAATCTTTTAAGTATTTCCGGGTTGAATTTAACCACATTATAAATAGATTGTTTGAATTTATCATTTTCTTCATTTTTTAACATGTTCATAAAAGCGCTGTTATAAACCCTGTGCATTCCCAGGGTTCTAACAAAATAACCTTCCATGAGCCAGAATGCTTCTGCCAATAAAAGTGTGTCCGGAGCTTCAACCGCAATTCTATCAACAACTTGCCGCCAGAATTCTTCAGGAAAACATTCACTAAATTCCTGTCTGGACATTCCATGTTCTGTTCTGGATGGTATATCTCCACCTGTTCCGGGTTCTGGGAACCATAATCTCTGGTAATGTTTTTTGGCTAAAGTCATAGCTGCATCGAACCTGATAATAGGAAATTTTTTTGCAATTCCAACAATTTGCTGAATTACAGATTCTCTAACTTCCGGTAAAAGGTAATTCAATTGTGCTGTATCATTCCAGGGAAAACTAGTTCCATCATTTCCATGATAAATAAACCTGTCTTGATGATTTTTTCTGTCATACAATTTGAACACCACAGCAGCATCGGTTTTGTCATAATAATGATCTTCGATTTGAATAACTACCTCTTGATTATTGGAAAGATTTTCACTATTAAATGAATAAGCAGGAAATGGAGAATGATCGAGTTGGATGAACCAGTCCAGATGCTGATAAATCCAGTCAGAATCAATTCCCGTATGATTGGGAACCATATCACATCCGATTCGAATACTACATTTTGCAGCTTTTGCCTTCAAATTCTCAAGTGCTTGATCACCTCCCAGATTATGAGCAACATTGTAGCTTTTAATAGAATAAGCAGATGCTTCAGCATCGTAAATCCCGATCTTTTGTTTTATTCTTTTGGAAGCGGAACTTCTTTCCCAGATTCCAATCAACCAAATTCCTGAGAATCCTCTTCTAGAGTAAAGTTCCAGTTCTTCTTCCGGAATTTCATCCAGTTTGGAAATCGTTTTTTTGTATTTTTTACTTATTTGATCTAACCAAACCAAAGTGTTTTTTGCAATTAGTACTAAATTTGGCATCCAATCCTTATCCCTGGTGAATCTTTCGTATTCATCTTCAAAATCAAATTCATAAATTATACTGGGACCAGGACCTGGTAAACCAAATTTTTCTTCTTCTTTTAATAAATCCAGAGCTTTCAAAATCAAGAAAATCTTTTTTCCTAAAATAGAACCCCAATTATCTCTGATGTATTCCAATTGACCTCTAATTGAGCGAGATGATTTTTTTGCAGGTTTTTGTAAGAATTCCAAAAGATTAAGATTTTCATTATCCATTTTGGGTTTTTGTTCAAAAAATTGAATTAATAATTTCATTAATTTTTGCAGTTGTTCATCTATATTAATTTCAGAATTATCAAATAGTTCTGAATAATTTTTAAAAGCAGGATTTGAGTTGGAAAGCCAGTTCAGAATGATGTTTTCCAAAATATTTTCTTCAGAATCTTGAATTAATCTGAAATTCTTCTTAAAATTTGAGAATATTTTATTGAACTTTGCTTCAGAGATTTTTCCCTTAAGAAAAACTACCGCTTCTTTATAAATCTTAGGTGAAATTTCCTGCTTATAGTTTTCTAAAATAAAGTCGAAAATGTTTTCAATTGTTAAAATGCCATTTAACTCACCAGACTTAAATGCTCCTTCCGGATGAGCATGTATTTCTTTCTTTTGGTTTATTTTTTTTATAAAATTCCTGAGTGACTGGAAATCCGGAAAAACTAATTTCCCGGAATTATCAAACAGGTTTTTTTCAATACCAAAATTTCTGATGACCTCTTTTCTTATTATCAATCTTTCAACCTTTAACAAAAATCTAATGTCTAATTTCTAAATACTAATAAAACCATTTCACATAATCATAAAATTCATTAAAATAAAAGGTTCTGGGTTTAATCCTTACATTATAGCTTTGTTTACCGGAACCATGAATCTTAAAAACTCCTTCAAAGGTAGCAATATTATCTTTTCTTTCAATTAATTTCAAAGGAATTAATTTGTATTCATTTTCGAAAATCTTATAGAATAATTCAACCTGGAAAAGGTCGTCAGAAGCACCGTCCAGATCGATTTTGCAAGTAATTTTTATTTCATCTTCTGCTGTAAGCATTTTCTCGTCCCGGGCATCCGTTCGTAAATCAAGGAATTTAATTTTATTCCAGTAATTATCAATTTCTTTTTTAACCTCTTGCAGTTTATGAATTTTTTCAAAATTATTCTCCGAAGCCAATTTATACTCTTTAATTCCAGTTAAATAAAATTTGTAAAAATATTCGGTTACAACTCGATGCATGTTATAATTCTTTCCTACATCATAAATCGACTGTTTCATTTTTTTCACCCAGTTCAAAGGAATTCCATTCTGGTCACGATTATAATAAAGTTCGATAATTTCATTTTCCAGAAGGTCGTAGATTTCATTGGCTTCCAACCAGTTTTTAATATCATTATCCAAAATATCTTCCCCGGAAATTATTGCCCAGCCATTCTGGGGATTGTAACATTCATCCCACCAGCCGTCACGAACACTTAAATTTAAGGATCCATTCATGCCGGCTTTCATTCCGGAAGTCCCACTTGCTTCCAAAGGTTTAACGGGATTATTCAGCCAGACATCCACAGCTTGGACTAAATGTCTTGCTGTATTCATATCATAATTTTCTATGAAAACAAACCGGTCTTCCACCTTATTATCCCTGGCAAAATTAATTATCTCTTTAATCATTGATTTCCCATTTTCATCGGCGGGATGAGCTTTTCCGGCAAATATGAATTGAACAGGCTTTTCTTCGTTCTTAATTAATTTCAGAATTCTCTCTTTATCCTGGAGAATCAAATTAGCCCTTTTATAAGGTGCAAAACGTCTGGCAAATCCAATTGTTAATGCATTTTTATTCAAAACATTGTTAATCTGTGATTTCTTTATTGCTGAACTCCCTTGTAAAATCAAGCTCTCTTTTAACTTATTTCTCACAAAATTTATCATCTGTTCTTTTCTTTCCTGGTGAGCTTCCCAGATTTCAGTATCAGGAATGGAGAAAACGTTTTCCCAGAGTGTTTTTTCATCAGCTCCGTGTCTGTATTCCTCTCCCAGGTATCTGTTAAAAAGCTGAATTGTTTTTCTACTCAACCAGCTTTGAATATGAACCCCATTAGTAATTGCCTGAATAGGCATTTCTTCTTCACATAAATCAGGATATATCTGGTGCCACATCTCTTTTGAAATTCTACTGTGAATTTTGGAAACACCATTAATATGCTTGGAAAACCTGATGGCTAAGGCTGATAAAGAAAATTTCTCATTATCCTTTACCTGGGCTAGTTTACAGAATTCCTTAAAATCAATTCTCAGAGCTTGTCCAAAATCAGAGAGATAATATTCAACCAGTTTCATTTCAAAGGTTTCGTTTCCAGCAGGAACCGGTGTGTGAGTAGTAAAAACTGTACTCAATCTTATCAAATCTTTTGCCTCTTCAAAATTGAAACCACCGGTTTTTATCAATTCTTCTAATCTCTTTAAAATTACAAAACTGGAATGCCCTTCATTTAAATGATAAATCGTGGGATGCAGATTTAACTTTTTCATTAATTCGATAGCACCGAATGCTAAAATAATTTCCTGTAATAATCTTATTTCCTGGTCAGCAGTATAAAGATAATCTGTTATTTTCCTGTATTTTTCTTTGTTCTTTTCAAGGTTGGAATCTATCAAATACAAGGAAATTTTTCCTACTTCAATTTCCCAGGCATTCAAATAAATTTTTTCACCTCGCAAGCTGATCGATATCTGAATATTATTCTCATTCTGCTCTTTGAGTTTTTTAACCGGTTTAGAATGCCAATCATTTTCCAGATAAAATTCTTCCTGGTTTCCATCCTTATTAATTCGCTGGAAA